>NZ_JBWJVP010000081.1:0-9557 GCF_056339915.1 Blautia sp. ZXY-1-B12
ATTTTTTGCAGGGAGCTGAATATGAGACCACGGAAAATCACTTCTTCTGTTACAGCAGCACGTACACCACCTCCAAGTATGGTATTCAAAGCCAGATCAATCTTTTCCTGAATGGATATCTCTTCCTTAATAAATGTTCCTTTTGTCAAAAAAATACAGCATACCAAAACAAACGTTGATAATAAAACAGCCGCAACTACCCATTTCACCTGAGGAACTGGCTTACATACATAAATGTCCTGCCAATGTATTTTCAACACATATTTATCATACAGATACACAAGAAATAACACTGCCAGAATATCAAGACTTACATAAATAATTTCATCCAGCGGTATAGGAATATTATAACGAAATACTGTAAGGCTGAAATTTCGCGAAAGCGACAGGATCAGGTATCCCAAAGGAATCGTTAATAAATATTTAATTTTCATAAGAAAATGTACTCCTTTTTTCAATTACAGAAATAAGTTTTGATAACTTATTTCTGTAATAAAAATGGTTTTTAAGTGTATTATTTCTTTTTGATGAAGCTAGCACTTACATAACCAGTGGAACCATTAAATTTAATCTTCACCCAGTTGTCATCAAGAGAATTATTATAAACCTTCACCGTCTGTCCTTTACTTAATGATCCAATAATTGGATAGCCTTTTCCTCTTCCGCTTCTTACATTTAAGCTACTTGCAGTAACAATATAATCCGTTGTAATAATTCCTTGTGTCTCAATTCCCGTATTGCCGTTTTCAAAATCAGCATTCGCAAAATTATCTTCTGTATTTACAGCGTTATCAGTTTCAGTTGTCTCACTACCATCATCAAACACCGCCACTTCCTGTACTTCATCTGCTGCAAATACATTAGATGCCGGTGTTAATAACATAGTTCCTATAAGTGCCATAGTTCCCATTTTCATAATACTTTTTCTCATAATGTCATTCTCCTTTTCTTATCTTATCTACTGTATTTTGTTCCATACTTTTTCTTTGGAACAATGAAATAATATCACTCAAATCTTACAAATCACCTTAACTCATTTCTTAACATGCCTTAATTTTTTTGTAATGCATGATAGATTTGATTATAAACAGGTAAATTTAAACTACCTCCAACACAAATAAATTCCCTGATTGTTATTTTTTCAATTATTTTTTCAATTGAAGCAGGCAGCTTACTTGATTTATTTAAAATTTTACCATCTGCCTCTGTACCATGTAATAAATTGCCACAAGTACAACAACAAAAATGATGATTCCCGTGATTATTCCAATCGTTCCTGTGAAGAAATTGGCGATGCCTGCGATTCCGAGACCGATTCTTCCAAGAATAGAATCAGGTGCATCTGTCACCGCATCAGCGATATTCGAATCCCCGAGACAGAGTGCCATCCACAAAATCCACAAGATCACTCCGGCAACTTTTCCAAAATACATCCATAATGTTCCAAACAGAATAGATACGATCGTAAATACCAGCAGTGCCGGAAATCCATATCGTATTGACCAGGGCCAGATGAGTTCTGCTTTCTTTCCGACAGTAATATCCTGTGCTATCAGAAATGACCTGATTTTCTTTTCCGACAGAACTAAAAGAACCAGAAGAATATAGTTTCCTGCATTGTACAATGCCTGTACCAGAAGATAGGATAAAAAGAATGTTCTCCTGGTACTTCCCATGGAAATTTCCAGATCAAACATCAGTTTAATCTGAAAAATCTGCGTAAACAGAATGCAGAGTCAGCATAATCCCAATGCCATGATCGTTCCCAATGGAATATACTGTGCTTCTTGTCTGAGTACACTGCGCATCACACCCCACAAGATCATTGCTACAAGGAATCCCAGAATACTCATTACATAGCTTAATATTGCATGATCGTACGTCAATTTTAATTGTCGTTTTACTGCTTCCAGCATAACCGTTTTTCCATCTATTGTCTGTGGTTCAATATCCGGAATAATCTGCGGCATACAAGAATCTGAAACAGCATTGGCAATTCCATCCATTAACTGAAATAATATTTCATTTTCCACACCTACGATCTCGTGCGTTTTATCATCTACACCTACAATCAGCTTTCCGCCCTGGGTATTGGCAAAAGCTACGATTGTTTTCATGTACTTTTCACTTTTATCCGGTAAGGTAACTTTGTATTCAATACTTTTTGATTCTCCTGAAAACATTGTATCCATTGCCATTCCTTCACACCTCATCTTTCATAATTAATTTCTCGTACAGTTGGTACAAGTTTCTGTACAGCTAATTGTATTGTACCCTATTATTAACGTTAGTTAAACATTTTTAGCAAAATAAAAAAATAAGCATTTTAAAAAGGAACTTAAAAATTTTTTCTAAATGAAAGGAGAATCACAACATGGCAAATATTTATATTACACAGGAGCTTTTTGAAAACATCATTCTGTCGATGCTTGAGGATATGGGATGCAAGACAGAAATCATCGAAGTCCCGGACAACTCCGAATCAACGCGCCTTCTCGTCAAAAAGGGTGAAAAAATGTCGGTGGCAAAACAGTCATGGCAATCGAGTTAGACTCCTTGTATGAAGGGTTTATGAAATATCATCCCCTTCTTCAGGAAATTGTGAATTTTATTCATAACACTTTTGAAAATTAGCCGCCGCATTCTCGTGACTTCAGTCATGAGTTAGGCGGCTTTTTTATTCCTCTGTAGCTGTTTTTCATAATATTGATTTTTTATCATAATAAAAACAGTTAGATTTATGGAAAGAAGGTGTGGGCATGGCCAACGCAAACAAGAAGATCATCAGTAAGGGCAAGGCTACTGAGGAGAAGGAGAAGAAGCCTTCCAAATCCCCTGTTACAGTGGAGGTAGTAGACGGGATATTCGTATTCCATGGGGGAAAGGGCGGACACAATATCACAGAGCGTAAGAATAAGGCACTGGAGCCTTATGGCAAATGCATCTACAACTACGGCCTGCTCCTGGAACTGATCCCCGGGGATAAGACCTCCCGCATCAACCAGAACATCGGCAACAGCCGGTATGTCCATAACAATTATCTGGCTGAACGGATCAAATATTACGACGAGCACAAGAAAACCCTTTCCATAGACCAGTATAAAAAGGAGTTCCTGCCAAAGCTGAAGAAGGAGAAGGAATTCCTGAAACGGACTGACAAATTCGTCTACCAGAATGCCTGCCAGAACGTGGAAACTGCCTACCAGAACTTTTTCAGCGGGAAGGCAGGCTTCCCAAACTTTGCTTCCTCCAGGAAGCCGAACGGGAACAGCTTTACCACGAACTATACAAACAACAACATCGAATTAAAGATGATAGACGGGCTGCCATACCTGAAGCTGCCAAAGATCGGCAATGTCCGGTTCGTACTCCCGAAGGGGAAGACACTTGCTGACCTGCAGCCTCTGGGGGTATCCATAAAATCTGCCACTGTGACCAGGACGAACAGCCGGTACCGGGTATCCCTGCAGATGGAAACGGTGATCGACCGTCCGGTATTCCCGGCTGTCATCCATGCAGACGAGGTCATTTCTGTTGATCTCGGGCTCAAGGTGTTCGGGATGTTCGGAAATGCAAAAGAGACGTTTACTGTTCCCAACCCAAGATGGATCAAGGTCCATGCAAAACGCCTGCGCCGGTTCCAGCAGAGTTTATCCAGAAAACAGTATGACCACAATACCCACAAGGGCTCAAAGAACTGGGAGAAGGCCCGTGCGAAGGTGGCTAAGGAACAGCGTAAGACCGCTGACCAGAGAAGGGATTTCCACCACAAGCTGGCAAAGGCCATTGCAGATAATTACACTGCTTTCATCTGCGAAGACCTGGCGGTGAAGAATATGATGAAGAACCGGCATCTTTCCAAGGCCATCGCTTCGGTGGGCTGGTCACAGTTCCTGACCATTGTAAAGTGTAAGATGGAGAAGGCAGGGAAATACTTCCGCAAGATGAGCCGGTGGTTCCCTTCCTCCCAGACATGCAGGTGCTGTCAGCGCTAAAAAACGTTATTTACCGACAGCCCCCTCCTCCAACAGAATTCCTGTATAGTTCACAAGTCCTGCTTTTGAACCAACGGCATTGGTTGTATTCATGAAAAAAGCCGGCTTTCACCGACTTATTTTAAACCTCTGGTCGACAGCATCGTACCATTCATCCATTTCATCAAATGAGGGATATGGATATGCTGTAACGATACGAAAAGAAGTATAGTTGTCCTTGCATATTACAAGTCTTACAGAGGAGGCCGGATGCATTTGGTTCCAATCCGTTCCCATTGCGATTCCTTCGGCAATAGGCGCTGAAAAAGTGTAATCCAGCTCTAATTCCTGAGCAATCCTTTTATTTTGGATATATTTCTCTACATCCTCTCGATTCTCCCAGAGTATCTCTTTAATACAGGAAACCAACGTTTCTACAGAAAAAAACATACAGGCATACGCAAAAGGCTCCTCTCGCATAGACTTAACATTCTTCTTTAATTTGGCGATTATATGAACTTTTCCAGTCCAAACATGCTCTTTTACGGCGTGTTTGCAGCCATAAATACCCATGTTCTCTACACAGAGATTTTTGATATTGTTTTCTAATTTCGTCATCTTATTTCTCCTTAAGCAGGACAAAAAAAGACCGACCAGGTTCTGGTCAGTCATGATACAACAAACTACTTATAAACTATGGTGCTGCTAACACCTAGTTCTCTTTTAAGTGCAGCGCATCTTATTGGATTACTACTCTCCTCCTCTGTCACGAATGTAACACCCTCTTCCTTTGAGCGTTTTTCGCAGGCAGCACGTTTGATCAACTTATGAAAAGAATTACTCGACATGTAGATATTACAATAATCCTTTCCATCAGCACATTGAAAGCTGTAATCTAAGGATCTGCGATCCATAATGCGGCGCAGATACGGTTTCAGTTCTGGACTGACCAGATATCGTTTCATTTTGCATTCTCCTTTCGTCATTTGATTACTGACAATATGTCAAAGAAATAAGATGGATAAAAAAAGTCCCTGGCAGCTATCAAAAATAACAGCTGTCAGGGAACTAACACCTCGAAGTGAGGAAAGAATATACCACTCGAAGTGAGCTTTTTTCGATATATCCTTTTTGTGTTATAAGTATTATATACCGCAAATTGAAACTGGTCAATTCTGATACGAAAATAAGATCCTTTTTTTGAGCAGCTCTTCAGATATTTTCAACCCATGCAAAATTTTCAGCCGGCCATCCCAAAATACTTCCTCTATGGGTATCAGAACATACTTTTTCTAATACAATCATAGAGACTTTTCTTTTTGAAATTATCGTTTTGCATCAACCTAATACTATTTTGGCTCAGAATCTTGTCTTTTAAAGACGACGTGAGCATAAATTCTGGATCTGTGAGTACAAGAGCCATTTCAGTTTTTGTACATCCTCTGGTTTTAACATACCAATCCCGCATATGTTGGCTTAAGTCAGAATCTTTCCCTTTGATACTCTTTGCGACTTCCATCAAATCTTCCTCTCCGCTACAGAAAAACCAGTCAGCAATAACTTTAGAGACATACTCTTCTGGAATGCTGCTAATTCTTTCTTCGATTGTTTTTAATATTTCTTTTTTCCTTTCTTCTGTCATATCAATTAACCCCCAGTATTATTTTTGAGTATGCCGTATAGTAGGATTTATAAGCTTCCTACACGAAGACTTTAAATTATCTTTTTCTTTCTGGATTTAATATGAAAAATAATATTTTTCAGACAAAAAGAAAGACCAGCCATTTCAGGCTGATCTCCCTCCAGCAGAATTACTGCTTATTTCTTTTTCCGTCTCATGACGAAAACTGCGATTGCGGCTACTGCCACGATTCCAAGACCGATTCCCGCATACATGCCTGCATGGTTCACAAGTCCTGTCTTTGGTCCAACTGTGTTGGTTGTATTATCACTGCTGTCAGCTCCCGGTGCCGGGGTTGTGCTTGGAGCAGGTGTCTCACTCGGAGACGGATTCTCGGCGATGGATACGCTTGCATTTGCAGCTACCTCATCTGCATCATCTGCGGATGCAACGGCTGTATTTCCAACCATCTTTCCTGCAAGACTGGAGTCAGATACGACTGCCTGGTAAGTGATCTTTAAAGTGGAACCATATGCAAGATCAGTATTTGTATTTACTACAAAACCGTTATCCGCTTTGGTTACATCTGCCTTGATAGACTTACCGTCTAATGTTGCCTGGATTCCTCCAACTTTCATACCTGTGGTATCAAAATTGTCGCGAACGACAACATTCTTCGCTGTCTGATCTTTCTCTGTCTCTTTTACAGTCAATGTATAGCTGAGTGTATCTCCTACGGAAGCACTGGAGAGGTTAACGCTCTTATCAATAGATAATGCCGGTTTCTCCTCTTCTTTCGGATTTACAGTAACACCATGGTCAGCATCAACCGGATCCATGTTATCAGAAGAGATCACTGCGGTATTCTTAACTGTCTTTCCTGCAAGACTTTCGTCTGCAAATCTGACACTGTAAGTTACCTTCAGGATCTGTTTTGCTGCAAGATCCTTGCCTGTTTCCATTGTGAAGCCGTCATCTGTTACACTTAATTTCTTAGGTGTAAAGAGCTGGTCATCCAGATATGCCTTAATGCTGCTCTCATCGATCACACCCTTATTATCTAAGGCATCTTTGATTACTACATTTACGGCTGTATCTGCAGAAGTTGTCTTGCCGATCAGAGTATATTTTACAGTATCACCAACATTGATCTGGCTGTGATCACCGATCTTTGTAAGGTTCAGTCCGCCTGTTACAGGTTTATCTGAAGGAACTTCAACGATCTCTGTGTCATTGCCCGGATTCATATTGTCACTGCTTACTACCGCTGCGTTTTTGATGGACTTGCCTTTCAGCTTGTCGGAAACAACCTTCATGTCATAAGTGACTTTCATTACCTGACCAGGCTTTAAGTCTTTTCCGGATGTTACGGTAAATCCGTTTTCAGTTACATCCAGACTCTTCGGAGCGAACTCAGAATTGTCAATGTAGCAGCGTACGGAGCTTCTGTCGATAGATACATATTTTGCATATGCAGAATCAACAGTATCCTTGATCACTACGTTCCTGGCTGTATCTGTTCCGGAGTTGACCTTAGCTTCCAGAGTGTAAGATACGGTATCACCAACGGATACTTTGGACTGGTTTGCCTTCTTGCTGATGGTCATTCCGCCTTCAACAGGATCATCTGTTTTAACCTTTACGGATTCTTTGTCCTTAGCAGTGTCCATGTTGTCACTGGATACGGCAGCGATGTTCTTGAAGGTCTTGCCTTTCAGGGTATCATCTTTTACCTTAACATCATATGTGACTTTCATGACCTGTCCAGGCTTCATATCCTTGCCGGATTTCAGTGTGAATCCTGTAGAGCTGATGCTTAAGTCTGCACCATGGAACTCAGAGTCATCCAGATAGCTTCTGAAGGAATCTTTCACGATCTCAAGATGCTCGAACAGGTCTGCATCCAGGGTATCAGTGATGACTACGTTCTTAGCTGTTTCCTTACCGGAATTAACAGTTGCTGACAGTGTATAGGATACAACGTCTCCAACAGAGACTTCGTTCTTGTTAGCTGTCTTTGTGATAGTCATTCCGCCAACGCCAGGTTTATCCGGAGTATCCGGTGTATCCGGCTTATCCGGTTTATCCGGTGTATCCGGTGTATCACCATCTCCTACATGAACGGTATGCTCATCATCAGATGGGTTCGTATTGTCACCCCATGTGGTAGCGATGTTTGTTACATCTCTTCCGTCTAAGGATGCCTCCTCGAATACAACATCATATGTTACATAGATCGCATGTGTTCCGGAAAGATCATGTTTTGTCTCAACAACAAATCCGTTATCCTTTTCCTGAACATCAACTTTCAGCTCTTCGTTATCGTAGTAGGTGCGAACAGTTCCTGTTACCAGGTGTGCGCCCTTCTGTTTCATAACATCTTTGACAACTACATTCTTGATAGTTCTTGACTGGTCAGCAGCAGTAACTTTCAGAGTGTATTTACCAACATCCCCAACTTTGTATTTTGTCTTGTCACTGGACTTCGCAATGATCAGTCCTGCATCACCGACAGTTACTCTGTTTGTATCAGTTGGCTCATCACCCGGTACAGTAGAATCATCTTTTGTCAGGGCGACATTCTTGATCTGCTGTCCCTCAAGTTCTGCATCCTTGAAGAGAACATCGTATTTCACAAGGACCTCTTCACCGTATTTCAGGTTTGTATTTGTATACAGGGTATACTCGAAGTCTTTCGCTACGAGCTGTACATCCTCGATCTCTTCCGGTTCTTCTGCACCCTCTCTGAGGATGTATGCCTTGATGGAATCTTTCTGGATGTAAGCACCCTTCTTCTCTGCAGTTTATCAGCTACAACAACATTTCTTGCAACTGCACCTTCCACTTTCTGTTTAACGGAAACTGTGTAATGTCCAGTCTCGCCTACAGAATAGTTCATCTTGTCAGATGATTTTTCAATGGAAAGCTTTCCACCGTCGATATATACAACATTCTGGTCTTTGACCCATCTGGTATCAGTATAGTGTACTGTTTCATTTGTATTTCTGAATGCTTCATGTGTCCATGTATTGTCTGTCTGGTCATCCAGTGCAAGCTTGGTTACACGAACCTGGGCTACATTGAGGATCATTGCTTCCTGTGGTGCATCTGTTACAGTTACAGCAAAGGAAACGGTTTTCTCCTCTCCAGCCGGAAGGGATTCGATTACAAATGTAGCATAAAGCTTGTCATTAAGAGTTCTGGTGCCTGTGACCACGCCGTCCTGCTCTTCACTGGAAGCATACTCCGTATATTCAGGGATCATATCCTTTACAAGGACATTCTTCATGTCATCGTTGGATGTGTTCTTGACATTGATGGAATAATTGATGGTATCTCCGTTCTTAACCACGGAACCTGTTGCAGGATCTGCGGACTTGTAAACTTCAAGACCATTAGCCAGTTTGATCGGACTTGGTGTTTTGGTTTCCACTCTTAAGTTGTCACATGTAGCTCTGGCAACATTAAGGATGTCTTTACCAGCAAGAGTCTCAGCCTCAAACAGAACATCATAATTTACAGTAAACTGTTCTTTGTATTCCAGGTCATGACCTGTTGCGATCGCATAATCCGTATCGGAATGCTCGATCTCTGCATCATCCATGAGTTTGCCTGCATCATTGTAAACCTTGATAGAACCTTCAACGATCTTCGCACCATCTACCTGAAGGGCATCCTTGATGATTACATTGCGGGCGGTTGTGCCTTTTTCAGTATTCTTAACGACTACTGTATAATGACCGGTTTCTCCTACTTTGTAGGATTCCTTGTCGGATGTCTTTTTGATTTTAAGTCCAGGTGTCTCATCCACGATGTGAACGCTGTTATCCTGATGCTCTTCCTCAGTATTCTCACCTTTTGCAGTTGCAACGTTTACGATATCCTGATCATGAAGGGATGGATTTGTGAAGACTACTGTATAGAATACTTCCAGCTTATCTTCGATGGCGAACTTGCTGTAA
>NZ_JBWJVP010000082.1:0-7756 GCF_056339915.1 Blautia sp. ZXY-1-B12
GTCAGCTTGATGATCCATAAGCCATTTCTCCACCTCCGCAGCCCTGCCTGTCCCATGTTTGCAGTGGATGTCCAGCTGCGTCTAAGGAAATGACGGACGGGATCTGTTCGAGGACTTCTTCCGGGATGTTGTCCGTAATGTCATAGATCTTTAGATCATGTTCTGCCAAAACGTGCTCAAGTACAACATAGTAATCATCCTTTTTTCCGGACTGTCTGTCATATCCATCCTTCCAGGTGGAGGTAAGGATGATCTGTGCGTCTGTCAACTCCACGATCTTTGCGAGGAACCGGACTCTTTCCGGATCAATGTGCCTGGTCTGCCAGTTGAGGTAATCCGTATGTGTCAAAACGCCGTCAATATCAAAAAATATTACTTTCATGATCTTTTCCTCCTTTGGACAGTATAGAATCTATCTGTTTTTCGCTCCAGTTTCTCTGGAAAATAATATCCCCGCCTGGAACACAATGTCCTTTCTCATCAGATTCCACACAATGATGCGAAATGTAGAAAGTTTCGCACAGGATATGGGCATATGTTTTTCCGTTTTTGTTTCAACTCACAGTCGGTAATTTCACAGATTCTGACATGTCAGCAACATACTGGCTGTGATTTGCCTCATGAATTGCAATCCCGAAGCCTTTGATTTGGAATGTGAACTGCTTAACACCCAGTTCCATAAAAACAAACGGTGCGATAAAGTCAAATGCCACCACTATATCATCAGTCACGATCCCAGAGATATTACCGATCATGACCGGAGAGCAGTCGGCATGGAATATGCAAAAATAGATTTTCCGGGGCATCAGGCTCTTATCTGTACACATACGGATGCTAGCAACAACTCCGGCAACACCAAAAACAAGCGAAATCCCATCGACACAAATCATCCATATAAAAAAATCAGCCTTGATCTGTTTATCCAGGCCAAGGCTGATTTTTAATTATCCACTTCTTAGAACAGGATTTGTACCGTTGCATCTTGAATCAACTCGACAAACTGTTCCTTTGTTACAACTTCTTTGCGGCATACAACAGATTTATCTGCCCGTTGCTTCGTATAGGTCAGCTTTCTGTCATCCCGCCGAAGTTGCCGAATATCATCCATCGTCAATATGCCTTCTCGGTACATTTGACACAAAATAAAATCATTGGACTTAAATGCCACAGAAATCGGAGATTCCAATGCAGGACTAAATTCCCGATTGCCCTTTAATTTTTGCTCTGCGCTTGTCTGAAACTCATGCGCATCCGTATCCTGCGTATAAATCGTAAGTGTATCCACATCATCGTGATACCATGCAAACACTTCCGCAAGAATCGTCAGAGAAATTTCTCCGGCATTCTTCTTCAGCACTCGTCCTGTTGATAAAGTTCTTCCCGAAATTGGCCATTCATCATACATCTGCTTTAACCATTCTTCCGAAGAATCCATATCTAACAAATCGGCCTTTCGCACATTTCTGCGAAGATAGCGCATCAATTCTGATACTTTTGATACCGCAGCCTCTACAATATAGTACAGGTTTATATCCTCATCACCGACTAAAGCTCCATATTTAGTTTCATCAATCCAGTAAAGTGGGTATCCATTGGATTTGAGTTGCTCAACATACACACTTCGATACTCTGAATCCTCGATTTCTTCCATTACCCACTTTGGTATAAGAATCAAATCATAAATTTCAAGAATCCTATCCGATGAACAATTTCTTTGACTCAGTTCGTGCATAAATGCCAGCGATGAGTTATCCATGAGTGCTATTTTTGTTTCCCCACCATACTCTTTAAATTCTGGTATATTAAGCATCCGAATCTCCTGTCAGCGTTTTGAATTCATTTAAGACTGTTCTCAAAAAGGCTTCATTGTCTTTATGGTACTCTACTTCCGGTTCATTCCGAATCGTTGTATTGATTTTTTCCTGTAGCGAGCTTACATTAACCACATAGGATGGCCGCACAAGTGAATCATCCAAACCAAGATTACGGAAGCTACGAGCGACATCTGTAATCTGAACGTCAAAGTTTCTTTTGACTTCCTCCGCAATGGTCATATTCCCAGTCTTTATTGCGCTTTCATACAATGAAATCAAAACTGCCTTATAAGGAGCCTGAAAAGCATTCATACATTGAAAAGCTTTTGATTGGAAATCCATATCCCGCAGTTCCTCGAAATATGGCATAAGTTTTCCCAATAACATAAGCGCAGCAAAATACTCTGCCTTACGCTCCTCCATCAGTGTTTCTGATTCTATCAAGTGGTCGAAAGAAACTTCGTCAAACAGAAGATGATAAATCTCATGCCATGCCGTAAAATACTGATTCGCTCTCGGAAGTGCTGTGTTTATCAACGGAATACGTTTTCCATCCCGAACAAAAATAGCTCCACTCAAATAATGATTATCAACCGGCAACTGTATTAGGCCATATTCTTTTAGAATTTGAAATGCCAACTGTATCGGTGAATTTATTTGCATTGGGTTATGCTCTGACCAGATAAGCGAAACTCTTTCTGCCATCTCTTTTTCAATGGCTTCATTTTTTGCAATAACTTCATCCAGGTTGGCTGCTGTAATCCGTTCGCTCATAGATTTCCACCTTTAATAATAAACGCTACAAAGATTCAAGATGTCCTGCAACAGATCGTATTCTTGTGTTGCCTTTTCATTCATTTGATAGTCGATGGGTGCATTTTGAGAATATACCGCATCTACACTCTGCGCTTTTGGTGCAAATCCCATTAGAACATTGGGATTGATATTTAAGCAATTAAGGATTTTGTTCAAATGTTTATCAAATGTGCTTTTGCTGTCTATCTCACCATTCAGAATCTTATCTAACGTAGGGCGAGAAATGTCAACTTTTTTGCAAAACGATACCTTTGAAAATCCATTACTACGAATATAATCCTTTAATTTTGTTCCGACTAATTTTCTCATTTCAAAAAGATCATCAAATCGCATTATCGTCTCTCCCTTCTAATGCTATTATATACGATTCGCTTTCTGAAATCAATATGGATGTAAAAAAGTTTTTTACATTTCTGCGTCTCGTGTTACTATTCACTCCGTTCACGGTAACGTAGCCATAATTCATTCCAGATTGCCTGCGGCAATGGAATTTTGGCTTGTATGTCTCGGTATATTGGCATGAATAAGTCAAAACACCTCGCGGAATAGTGGTGTGTGAACAGTAACCGTCTCGTGGCTTGCAAAATGAGAAAAAGGCAGCTTCCTTTCTAGGATGACAAGCGAGAATCCTAAATTCATATCTTTTGTTTCTTCTAATAGTTTTTTGAACGTCATATGATTTCCTCCTAATATTCAACACCAATTCTCTTCTACATAAACACAAGCATTCTCCCATTACACAATGTTTTTTCACCAAACCTGCAAGGAATCGGAACGATCATACTTCCTCCTTTCTGTCACACCTGACTACTTTTCACAAATTTACTACATTCTCTTCACAGTCTCATCACGGTTTTCCGCTATATTAATGATTGTAAACAAGCAGGATTGCTTTTCATATATATTTTTTCTCCTTTTGGGCCGGGATTTTCCCGGCTTTTTCTTTTGCAAATTTCCCTGCTCTCGCATCTTCCAGCTTTTCCAGTTTCGCCTGCTTTTCTTTCTCCAGCTGTTCCAGTTCTTTCTTCTTACCATCAACCTCTTTCTTCTTATTTCGGATACCTGAAGCTACCTCTTTTCTGGAAGCAACATTTTTGCTGACCAAGGGATATTTCCCCATTAATTCCGGACACGTATCAAGGTCTGCGTATTCTTTACAGGAAACAATTCTATCCGGGAGACCGATCATCAGGTTTCCGGACTGAAGGACAGCTATCCCAGCAGAACGATACAGCAGATCCCAGGAAAGGCCCATACTGTCCAGGTAATCCTAGTGCTGTCTGATGCTGTCCAGTTTAAACCCCGAAATCTCCCCAAGCGTATATCCGCAGCCATCTGCGTCCTCCCCTTCTCCTGTTTTGCTATACATACTCCAGAGAATGTCCTGGATCTCTTTGGGAACAGACCAGCGGACGGCAACATACCATATTTATTCCGTAAAATTGAGACGATGCAGAAGGATTTCACCGAGTGCACTGGCCAGACAAAAGATCAGAGACCTGTCGTTGATTTTTGCATTATACAGGACTTGGATGACATATTCCGGGTTTTCCGGCATCTCCGCGATCCTGGTATCTGTATCAAGGCTTTCATCCGGCACACACTGGATCCCGGCCTTTTTCATCGCTTCCATTAAAGTTTCCAGCGATACCGGTACCGTCAGACCAAGAACCTGTCTTGTCACTTCGGCACACGCTGCCATCTCATACCTCATATTCTCATATCTTACGTATTCATTCATGAACTTCCTCCGTTTTGATATCTGCGGACAAATCTGCCAGTCAGGTAATATCCTCCGCATTTCATCGCCTTTAATATCTTACCTTATTGCAATGATAGCATTTTTCCCTCAGAAAATATACCGATACGAAAAAAGGCAAAATCCCCTATGATACAGGAATTTTGCCATATCCATTAAGTTAGCGCAGGGTACCCCAGCCATTTCTAAATCGGGGAGGGAATGCGCGTGATCCTTTTATTTCTTATCCGGCCAGTACCTTTTCCAGCCGGTGTTGTAAACCCTGGACACAGGTGTACATTTTTTCAGGGAAGCGGATTTTTTACCGTCAGAGGCAGGACGGGTGAACTGTACGTTTACCTTCTTGACAGTCTTTCCGTCTTTATCCGTAACATATCTCGTATGTGTCCCATGGACGGTCATCTTCTCCCCTTTATACATTACGATGCTCCCGGGTTTCAGACTGCTGGCACCCCTGCGGATGGAATTGTGTCCCTTTGACACTTTGTATCCACGGTACCGGTGCAGGTTCTCACTATCCTTTTTGTGGTTCCTGCTGATACGCCCATTGGACAGCTCACTGCCTTTCTTTTCGCTGCCGTCCCTGGTGTCCAGGTAGACGGCATCGTAAAATCTCTGAAGGACACGGTCATGCCTCGGAATCTTTTTCCAGTATTCCGTATCCGACCGTTTTTTGGGATGGAAGGAGGCCATGGAAAAGGCATCGTTGACATGGCTCTTGGGCAGGTGGAGTTCCTGCCGCTTCCTTTTTGTAGTCACCCCGTAGGTGACGGACACCTGGACCCCGGGGGCGACTTTTTTGATCTCGTCCAGCATGATCCACCTTACGGATGTCATATAGGATGCATCCTTTAAGGTCTTAAACTCCGGTTCCTTTCCATACAGGATCCCGTTCTTCCCATGGTTTGCAGGGGTATGGCACTGCTCACAGGCAGAGGCAAGGTTTGCCAGACGGTCTGTCCGGTCCCCTTTCCAGTAACCGACATGGTGTACATGGAGGATAGCCCCGTCCTTTACGGAACGCCCGCAGAAACGGCAGGTATGTCCGTCCCGCAGGAATACGGCAGCCCGGAGGGTATCCGTGCCATAGCGTTCCCCCTTCTGGTATCCTTCCCCTTCCGGTACGGGTTCCCCCTTCGATACGGCTTTCAGGGCCTGTGTGTCAAATTTCCCCATCTCGAAGCAGGCGGAGGTCACCGGGACAACCCTGCAGAATTCCCTGAACAGCCGCACCTAGACCTCCATCTTGTGGAGGAGGGTAGGAGGCAGCCATTTTTCGTGGCCCTCCTGGGGCTTCTTCTTCCGGTTGTCAAACCTGGGCTTCCGGTACCGTTTACGGTTCCGCCGTGTCCTGCGGTTCTTCTTCCGGTCATTGTGATGTTCCGGTTCATTCTCCAGAAGGTCACGCTGTTCGCTTAAAAGTTCTTTTTTCTCCGTACACACGCTGATCCCCACATGGACGGATCCGGTGTCGGATTTATATTCCACTTCCTGTACTTCCCCGTCTGCCCGGTCCACGAGCTGGATGGTAAAATACGGACGGTATTTAAAGATAACGGCACGTCCCTTTTTCAGGAGCTTACGTGCCCGGTATGCACTGGTCGGCATCAGGGGCTTCCCAGTACTGGTCACAACTGCTACCATATGTTTCCTTTCCGGCTTACGCCTTCCGTCCGGCATCCCTGCCCGGTACGGCGGACCGTACCGGACGGGGCGGCAGTCCTTCCCCTGCCGGTGCCCTGCGGCTTCTTTTTCAAGTGTTCTCCATACTTGATGTTATAAAGGGTTTATGCCGGCTGCACTTCCCCGTACCCAAAAAGGGATGTTTAACAGCAGGCCGCAGAGCAAGTGGGACGTGGAGGATATCCCCTGGTGCCTATATATTCCTTTATAACGGAGCCGTTACCCTGCAGTTTCAGCAACCGGGGCCGCTGACATACAGAGCTGGCCTGAAGTAATCAACCAGGCTTACATCATTCCGGATAACAAAAGTTATCTTTCGTTCTGCAAGCCCCGGTCATTCTCCCAGAGGGAGATATGACAGGGGGTAATTGACGGCAGCGTATTCTTTGATCCAAAGAAAAACAGAGTTCCGGATTCATTGATGCACTGGCATATGGTATCCTTCTTTACATACACTCGGCCTACACTGCAAAGAAAAGAATCAAAGTCCTTTTTTAAAATATAGATATTGCCCGATTCCAGAGAATGCGGGCTTACAACAAGATTTAATGAATCCGCTGACATGATATCAATCCTCCTTAGTATTAATCCGCGGAATCCAGTCCTCTTCCACTTTCTTTAATAAACTCTTCGGCACACACTCTTTTAATGCAGAATTTTCCGCCAATGCCATATCGATCAGATAAAAGTCGTTTCCATTCTGCATGATATCCATGCTCCACTGTCCGGTTAAGCCTATCTCCGGAAGCATCCTTTTCAGATTTTCCTTAACTTTTCCGATATTTTTTCGATACTGTTCCATCAGTTCTTCTTCCGCAGCAGAGTACGTGATGTAATCATGCACCTTATCCGGTTTGGTGGAATCCGCGGATGCCCGCCCATTAGCCTTTACAGAAAACCAGCGATGGGGCAACAGGAATGTAGACATGACAGATTACGTTTTAGCCTGGCAGGATATCCCGAAATGCATGGATAAAAAAGTAGTTTTGCCAATTTAACCCCAAAAAGTGAATTCAAATTCACTTTTTTCATAATCTTTGCTCATATTATTTAACAAACATCCAGCACATTCGCCTGGATACTGACAGTTCCCTGCCATTCATTTAAGTCCGGATAATACAACATTTTGAAATCATTGAGCTTACCATCCTGATTCAAGATCCGCTCTTTTTCTTCAATGTCATGAAAACAGACCCCGTTCCGGCATACAGCACTGTTAAAGGCGATCTTCAGGACATTTTTGTTTTTTCCAATGATCTGTGCCTGGCTTGCACTGACATTCTGCTGGGCAAATACAGGTTTTTCATTTCCTTTGCCAAAAGGCTCCAGGATATCCAGCTGTCTGATAAACCCTTCTGTCAGATAATCTACCGGCATAACCACATCAATCATGACTTTTGCCACAAAATCGGCTTCCGTCAATCCGCAGCGCACATTCAGCTGTTTCCGGAACTCTTCCAGGTTTTCTTTTTTTAAGGACAGACCGGCAGCTAACGGATGTCCGCCAAATCCCAGCATCAGGTCTCTGACTTCTGACAGTTTTTCAAACATGGAATAAGCTTCAATGGAACGTCCGGAACCTTTCAAAAAGTCCCCATCCCCATCGGTCAAAACAATTGCAGTTTCGTCAGCCACCTTTCCGATTTTCCGCAACGGCAGTTCCGGTGACTCTCATGGGATCCCT
>NZ_JBWJVP010000083.1:0-2428 GCF_056339915.1 Blautia sp. ZXY-1-B12
GTAGATGAAAATGCAGGTTATAACTTTCTCGGATTTTGTTATACTGTATCTGGAGAGGAATTATTTGGATAAGTTTTGTGATTGTGTGGTTGGTAAGATGAGAGGGACATATGAAAAATATTATAAGAATAATATCTCTGATATTTGTAGTTACAGCGATTGGTGGATGCGGTAAGTCTCAACAGTACCAGAAATCAACAGATTTTCCGAAAGGCATGAAAACGGAACTGACAGAACAGATAAAGGTAAATGCAGAGTTTCAATATCCTGAAAACTGTAAAAATGGAAAATGTGCGGAGACACAGATTAGTGGACAGACACTCTGGGATAAGCAGGAAGAAATTGCACAATTGTTGGTTCAGGATGGTAACATTACAAATGAATACATAGATGATTATGGGACAGTACAGTATAAAATTTATGAAATAGCTGAAAACAACGCAACTTTAGTGATTTCTGATGATAATTTGAATTATGCGACTGATCAGGCTTCTTATATAAATAATGTACTGTTTTCTGACAGTCGTTTTGATGATTATAATGGAAATAAATATCAGGATAAAACGGATCTTCCTTTTATGCCTCAAAAAGAAGCATGGAAGAATGTAAGTGAAGTGCTGGATAAACTGGGGGTTGATGTATCAGATGATGTTATATGCTATGTTATGGAACATAGTATTATGAGCGAAGAAGAAAAAAAAGCGATTGCCAGAGCTGAGGAGGAAGACACAAAAATTCCGACTGCAAAAACACAGTGGACAGAAGATGATGACTGTTATTATTTTATGACTTATACTACATGGCAGGACTATCCGGTATTACCGCCTGTAATGGGAGAGGGATTTGATGAGAATAACGTATCTGTTATATACGATAAGAACGGTATTCAGTCTTTAAGTATAAATGGTTACTATCCTCTTGAATTAAAAAATGAAGTTGAGGTGGTAAGTCCGGAGATGGTATTGAAAGCATTGGAAAAATATTTTGGCAATATTATTTCCGATGATATTTATGAAGTACAGAGGATATCTCTTTGTCAGAAAGTTGTGCATGTAAATCCAGATAAACATTCAGCAGAAATTGAACCTGTATGGGAATGTAGAGTATTGGTGAAAAACAGTGATTTACCGGATAGCAGTTATTTACAAAAGATTTATTTTCATGCGGAAACATTGAAAGTAATGTGATAAATTTGAGACGAGATATGAAGAATATAATAAAAACAGATTTCAAAAGAGCATTAAAGGGAGCTAAATTTCCTTTAGCAATTATCCTGATGTTTTTTGTATGGGAATTCAATAGCAAAAGATTTGCTGACAGTCAGGATGTTTTGTACCTTTTTGTGCATGTATGGGGACGT
This sequence comes from Blautia sp. ZXY-1-B12, assembly GCF_056339915.1. Classification (NCBI taxonomy): domain Bacteria; kingdom Bacillati; phylum Bacillota; class Clostridia; order Lachnospirales; family Lachnospiraceae; genus Blautia; species Blautia sp. ZXY-1-B12. Next base: position 1,361 of record NZ_JBWJVP010000083.1, read on the forward strand.
TCAATAACTCCGCTTCTGGCAATGATTGTTACATCAACAGTTTATGTAACTTCTTATTGTGAAGATACGGAAAATCATTTTTTGAGATGCAGTATTCAGAGAGTAGGAATCAGAAAGTATGTTATATCTAAAATTATTGTTGTATTCTGTACATCTTTTCTGGTGGTGATTCTGGGAAGTATTATTTTTGTTATATGGCAGTGTCATGAATTGCCATTGGTTTCTTCTGACAGTATTACAGTAGAAAACTTTAAATCAGAGAGTTGCTTTGGATGGCTTTTACCTGAAAATACAGAATTATATATGGGGGTGCAGATATTTTTAGATGGATTATATTGCGCATCTATGAGTGTGCTTAGTCTTGCGCTGTCAACATTTGTAAGAGATTCTTATGCAGTGTATGCGTTTCCATTTCTGTTAAATTATTTCTTTATTTTTTTATTCTCAAGGATAGCAGTCAAATATCCCATGTTGTATATGGAGGAAATATATAATTCTGCAACAAAAACATACACGGATGATCCTGTTCTGCTCATAGCATATGCGCTTTTTGTGACAGTGGTATTTTGTGGGATAAGCGGAATGATTATGTTAAAAAAGATAGAGGGTGAATATCGATGAAAGTCTTGAGTCAGGCCAGGCGGATTTGCGGTTATCAATTGAGAATTCTGCGGGGAAATTATAAACTTTATCTGATTCCGGTCTGCCTTTTTGTTTATATGTTAAATGAATTGATTCCAATAAGAGATTTTTTGTTTTCTGTAAATGAAAAAGCTTCACCATTTTTGCTTCCATTTATATTCAATGATGTTATGCTGACTGCATCTATATTTGTAGCTGCTATGCTGTTTTTTATAGATGCACCATTTTATGATAAATATCAGCTCTTTGTGATTATGAGAGGTGGAACCTCCGAATGGGTGCTTGGACATATTATGTATATTTTTTCGGTTAGTATACTGTATATGTTGTGTCTGACAGGAATAAGTATTTTGATTATTTTTCCCAACGTTTGTCTGAGCGGGGAATGGGGGCGGATTTGGACAACACTTGCTCTTACTGATGCAG
>NZ_JBWJVP010000084.1:0-6873 GCF_056339915.1 Blautia sp. ZXY-1-B12
TACATGCACTGGAAACAGGACTTTCCTCTGACCCGGCTATGAACTGGAGAATTTCCAAACTGGACCGCTATCAGCTTGTATCCAATTCAGATGCACATTCCCCGTCTAAGCTGGGGCGCGAGGCGAATCTGTTGGATATTGACTGTTCCTATGAAGGACTTTATCGGGCAATCCAGACTGGCGAAGGGCTGGAAGGAACAGTAGAATTTTTTCCTGAAGAGGGGAAATATCATTTCGATGGTCACAGAAAATGCGGTGTATCATTAAGCCCGGTGGAAGCAGAACGGCTTGGAGGAATCTGCCCTGTCTGCGGAAAGAAGCTGACCATGGGCGTAGATCACAGAGTAGAGCAGCTTGCAGACAGAGCGGAAGGTTTTGTGAAAAAAGACGGTAAGAAATATGAAAGCCTTGTACCTCTGCCGGAAGTAATCTCTGCATGTATGGGCTATTCCACTGCAAGTAAGAAAGTGCAGGGATGTTTTGAACAGTTGATTCAGACACTGGGGACAGAATTCGACATTCTGCGAAATGTACCGTCAGAAGATATTAAATCCTGTGCAGGAGAACGGATTGCGGAAGGAATTGAAAATGTAAGAACCGGAAATGTGAAGAGAATTCCGGGGTATGATGGGGAATATGGAAAGATTGAATTGTTTGATGAAAATTAAACATAGAATGATGAAATTATAAAACGGCCTATAAGAGAATGATTAGCGAGGAAATAGTGTATGAAGAAAATAGGGATTATTTCAGATACCCATGGCCTGCTCAGGCCGGAAATACTGGGAATTTTAAAGGGTTGCGACTGTATTATCCACGCAGGTGACGTAAACAAACCGGAAATTCTGGATAAACTGCGTATGATGGGTTCTATTTATGTAGTCCGAGGAAATAACGATAAGGACTGGGCAGAGGGAATTGCGAAAACTTTACATTTCACCATAGAAGGCGTGAAATTTTTCATGACCCACAATAAAAAAGACGTAGACTGGGATTTAAAAGACACACAGGTGGTAATCTTCGGACACACCCATAAATATTTCGAAAAAATGATAGACAACCGCCTATGGCTTAACCCGGGAAGTTGCGGTCCCAGACGTTTCGACCAGGAAATCACCATGGCAGTAATGACAGTCGATAATGGAACTTATCAGTGGGAAAAGGTTGCCATGATTCCTGAAAAGTAAACAGAAGACAAAGTAGATTGGTCAGGAGGGAAGAAAAAATACACAGTAATGAAAGTGGTGATAATATGCACAAGTGGAATGAGATTACAGATGAGAATTCGCTGAAGGAATTTATGGAAAGAGTGTCGTTTTTCCATGATAGCTGTATCAAAGAGATGCATTATCTGAGCGGAGCATATGTTAATGAAAACCTGGATATGTATCCTGTAAACGATCGCAGGATTCTGAGAGTAATAATACAACGGCAGTATGAAGAAGATTCAATGATTGAAATGGAATTTCAGGGATTAAAATACTTAAAGTTATTTCCGGTAGACGAACGCTATTCATGCGAAATACTCGATTCCAATATAATTCTGAAAGAGGATTGTATCATCTGGAGCGACTGCGAAGATAAAACAGAGCTGGAAGATGGAGACACAGGAACTTTGGTATGTGCATCTAAACTTCGATGGCGTTCGATTTTCGGATATATGGGAGAGAAGAATTATTGGTAGGTGTGCCCTGTCCCACATTTCTTTTGACCCAAGGGGTGTGTAACAACACAGTATAATATATAGAAGAAAAAGTTTTTGCAGAAAAGATCAGGATTCTGTAAAAACTTTTTTTTTACGCAGAAACAACCTTGCAATTTGTGATGAATACGCTATAATAAAAAAACGTAATGAACCAAGATTGGTTAGACCAATATAAAGGAGTTGAATATTTGAAAAATAAAAAAGAACGAGACTGGAAGTTTATCATCGGTATGATTGTTCTGCTCGCCATTTTTGCTGTAATGGGAGGTGCTTTCTGGAATATGGTAGGAAAGCAGGCACAGATGGTCAGGGAGGAAGAGCAGAAAGAGGAAGCAAATGCTATTTCTGCAATCTATATCGAGACAGGAGAATTTCTGAAGACCGGAGTTTTTGTGGATCTGAACAATGGAACTATTTTCAGCGCAGACATACCGGCAGAGGGCATTTACAATAAAAAAGGAAAATTAATTTCCGATGATGTATTGGAAAATGGGGATAAAGTAAAGATATACGGCGATGGGATCATGCTGGAATCTTTCCCGGGACAGTATCCGGGCGTGACAAAGATCCAGAGAACCGGTCGAGCATCTCTCGAGGAAACTCAGGAGTACGAAGATCAGGTAACTGGAATGATGAAGCCTGTAGCCGTTCAGTAAGGATTAGAGGAGACTGAAAATGAAATACGTAAGACAATTCTGGATTATTTTACTGATATCCGCAATGGGAGAGGCATTACATGTTCTGATCCCGCTTCCTGTACCTGCAAGTGTGTACGGACTGGTGATCATGCTGATCGCACTGGGAACACACATTATCAGGCTGGAACAGGTCAAAGAAGCAGCTGAATTTCTCATAGAGATCATGCCGGTTATGTTTATTCCGGCAGGTGTCGGATTACTGACAGCTTGGGGCATACTGAAACCGGTATGTGTGCCGATCATTCTGATCACAGTGATCACCACAGTTGTGGTAATGATTGTGACAGGTCGTGTCACACAGGCAGTTATTCGTATGGACAGAAAGAAAGGACAGAAAAGATCATGACACAATTTATGAGTAATTCCCTGTTTTTTGGCGCAGCGATCAGCCTGATCGCATATGAGGCAGGACTTCTTTTGAAAAGAAAATTTAAGATGGCAATTTTTAATCCGCTTCTGATCGCGATCATTGCAGTAATAGCTGTGCTTTGTTTACTGCATATTGATTATGACACCTATAATCAGAGCGGTCAGTATATAAGCTACTTGCTCACACCTGCAACGGTCTGCCTGGCAGTTCCGCTGTATCAGCAGATGGAACTTCTGAAAAAGAATCTGAAAGCTGTAATCATTGGAATTGTTTCCGGTGTGCTTGCCAGTCTGGTCAGTGTGCTGATCCTTGCAAAGCTGTTTAGCCTGAGTCATGAACAGTATGTAACACTTCTTCCGAAGTCTATTACAACTGCCATCGGAATGGGCGTTTCTGAAGAACTTGGAGGCATTGTGACTATTACAGTTGCAGTTATTATTATTACCGGTGTTCTTGGAAATATGATCGCAGAGACTGTGATCAAACTTGCGCGTATTGAAGAACCAATCGCTAAGGGCCTGGCACTTGGAACCTCTGCCCATGCTATCGGTACTGCAAAGGCAATGGAGCTGGGTGAAATAGAAGGTGCCATGAGCAGTCTTGCAATCGCAGTTGCCGGTCTTCTGACTGTTGTAGGTGCGTCTGTGTTTGCACAGTTTATGTAAAAAATATAACATTAAAATCAGATAAGAGGATTGTCGTGGCAGGTGATGAGTGGCACGGCAGTCTTTTTTTATGTTATAGGAAATTACTCCGTAATGTTTCTATAACATAAAAAAGCCCTCCGGGCAGGATCACACTGCGACGGGGAGGAATTATGTCGCTGAAGCGACCCGTCGCAGGCGGAGAATCCTGCAAGCAGGATTCTTTCTTAATTTTAAGTTTCAGTATCCGGAAAAATTTATAATGAAAAAAACGGCAAACAAATGTTCTAAAAACTCTTCCATTTTTGAAATGGGTATGTTATTATATATCAAAAGAAAACGAATACATGTTCGGAAAATATGTTCGGACATAATCGATCAGAGGATAAGGGCGATTTTTATCTGTCTGACATGAAGGAGGAGTAAAATGATGAATGCAGTAAATACCACACAGAGAATGAGAAGAAAGGAAAGACATAAATTTTCAAGGACAATGGCAGTGATCCTGGGGCTGATCGTCACCTTGGAAGTGATGGTTGCAGGTGGTATGATATTTAATATTGATTTTCATTCTGCTGACATGGTTGCAGTAGTTATGGGATTTATGGTGTTATATGCGGGGATTGTGGCAATCCTGACAGACAATTGATTACTGTACGGAAAATGTTACTGAGAACGGAGTGAACAGTAACACCGGAAAATTATGTGATAAGATATTTCCGGCAGAACATTAGACAAAAAGCATACCAGATGATATGATTAGCAGTAGATGATCAGAGAAGAGATAACGTGAAAATAATGGGACAGAAAGTAAGAAAGGGAAATTATGACTGTAAAATCAAGTCTTTTGGAAATGCTGGAGAAGAATAAAGGAGAAGTGCTTTCCGGTGAGAGCATTGCCGGTGAGTTGGGATGTACCAGGGCAGCAGTGTGGAAGGCAGTAAAGTCGCTCCGGGAAGAAGGGTATCATATAGAAGCAGGACCGAATAAAGGATATATGCTTGCGAAGGATACGAACCGTCTGTCGCAGGAAGGAATCCGCCTGTTTCTGGATGATCCGAAGGTTAAGATAGATATTTATGATGAACTGGAATCTACGAACCAGACTGCCAAGAAAGAAGCTATGATGGGAGAGGCCGGACATGGGGCATTTGTCATTGCCAGGAGCCAGACTGCAGGCAGGGGGCGCAGAGGCCGGGAATTCTATTCTCCTGCAGATACAGGTCTTTACATGAGTGTGATCCTGAAGCCACAGGGAACCATACATGACAGTCTGCTGATCACAACTGCGGCAGCAGTGGCAGTCTACAGAGCAGTTGCTCAGCTCTGTGGAATCCAGCTTGATATTAAATGGGTTAATGATTTGTTTTATAAAGGAAAGAAAGTCTGTGGAATACTCACAGAGGCTGTCACAGATTTTGAGAGTGGAAATATTGAGTTTGTGGTAGTTGGCATGGGATTGAACCTCTATCTGGACCAGGAGAACCTGCCTGGGGAATTAAGAAATATAGCGGGAGCTCTTTATGAGACAAAAGAAGATGCAGAACAGACTGACCGTAATAAACTGACTGCAACGATCGTGAACGAGCTGCGAAAAGAAACAGCAGATCTGAAATTATCTCCGGATTATGTGACACATAACATGATCCTGGGACATCAGATTACAATTACAGACGGAAACTCTTCCAGACAGGCATTTGCATTGGAGATATGCAGGGACGGACGGCTGAAAGTACGGGAAGAGGATGGACAGGAGACAATATTGTCCTTTGGAGAAGTTTCGGTATCCATGTGAGAATAATAAAAATGGGATTATTACATGAAGGTAGATTCCTTGATGTGACAATCCCATTTTGTGTCATGATTCAGAATTTGTTGTTTGTGATGAAGCATCCTTCTGAGACACTTCGGCGGCAGAATCTTTTTTCAGAGATACCGGGTTGCCGGTAGTGGTGTTATCTGTGACATCTGTATCTGTGCAGCAATCGGGATTCGTTGTATCTGTGGTGTTTTTAGCTGCGTCAGTTGTCATATCTGAAATATTCTGCTGATACGGACGATAAGGTGTCCAGTAATGTTCTTCCTCAGTAAAGCTGTCAGGCTGTTCTTCATCCAGAGCATCTTTCTTGCGGGTGAGAATATAAATCCCTGCAAAAATGATGGCAGCTGCGATCACGAGCTGTGGCAGATGATATGTGAATCTGCCGATAACATCAGCCAGATATCCGGGTAAGATCATATAGAGGAAATCTACCAGGGGGTTCCACAGAATAGAAGCACCAAGGAAAATCAGAAGAATCGCAGTTATCTTTCCGTGATGTTTAAGCAGAGAACTGATATCTCCTGCCAGTTCATCCATATGAAGGACATAGGAATCTTCTATGGAGTAAAATTCTTCCTCAGAAAGAGACTTCAGATTGTGCACATTAAAGAAACTGTAGAACCAGATGATCGGGATCAGGAACACAAGCCAGTCCATTCCGGTACATGCTCCGATGGCAAAGACACCCCAGAATAAGAACATAATACTGATTCCCTGTTTTTTGAATCCCATGTACATTTCTCCTGCACCTGGGATCAGGGAGAAGATAAAAAGCCAGAATCCACGTTTTTGTTTTTGCATACTTTTATTTGCCTCCATTCATTAATTTGCCGGAAAAATCACTGATATATTTTATAAAAGAACCGGTGCCATCACCAATGTTCTGTCCGAGTTCTCTGGTGAACTGGTAGAGCCTGCCGTTTTCATGCTCAGGTAATATTCTGTCTGTCTGAGAGAAAGTATCCTGATGTAAGGAAGTGAAATCCAGGTTCGGGATACTGAATAAAAGCAGCAGGGCAACCATCACACCGGCAGCAGTCTGAAGACTGTAATGGAGCAGCCGGATTTTGCGGGATGCTTTATTTGCTGCCCGGGCAAGCTGCACTTCACCGGAGTCTGCTTTGTCCAGAATCTGTTCCATCAGATAGGGGGGAGCAGTATCCGTACTGCTGTCTTCCTGTTCCATCATCTGATCCAGACAGAAATCGCAGTGATCAAGATGTGACAGAAACTCAATGACTTCCTGTGTGTTCATATTTCCGTTGTCAAATTCTATTAAATCCTTCTTATTAATATGCATCTAATCACCCCTTTCAAGCATTTTTTTCAGCATTGCCCTTGCGCGATAGAGCTGTGTCTGAATTGTTTTCGGATTTTTCCCTGTCTGCTGTGCAATCTCAGGTACTGATAATTCTTTGCAGAAATGTGCGTAAGCGACTTCTTTGTAAGGACTTTTCAACTGCATACATAATGCTTCTACGTGAGTATTGGATGCAGTTTTCATAAATAAATCCTTTCGTTTGTCATGGGCGGAAACCCACTGCCTTTAGGCGGTGGGAGGAGCCTTGTAAATTGTTATCTATTATCCTTGACTCTCAATATATTTTTGTATAGTTGCTGATGACACTTCTCCA
>NZ_JBWJVP010000085.1:0-5438 GCF_056339915.1 Blautia sp. ZXY-1-B12
GATTTCAGTTTCAGATCTAATCCTTGAAACCCCTTCACTGATCTGAATGAACTCAGATTTCACTCCCATCTCATGTAATCTACGGATAATTTCTTTCCCTACAAACCCTGCGGTAAATCCAAGTGCAGTGTTCTCAATCCCAAGGTTCATAAGGACTGTGGAAACATTAATTCCCTTTCCCCCCGGAAGCATCAGCTCTTGAACTTGTTCTGTTTGTCAGCCCCAGTTTAAAATCATCTACCGAAACGATATAGTCCAGAGATGGATTAAAAGTCACTGTGTAAATCATCTCTTCTTTCCCTCCCGTTTTATATTGGTATCCTTTCGGAGTCTTTATTTCACTTGCACCAAAAGATTCCAAAAGTACATATTGTCATGTCTTTTCTGCATGTTCGTGACTGTTTTTTGTTTACGTTCTTAGTATACTGTCATATTCATTCAAAGTCAATCAAACTAATTCATAAAAATAATGACTGATTTTGGTTTACTTTGCACAAAAAAGTCATAATCAGTCAAATGTAAGCAAAAAAATCCTCTGATCAGGATTGCTATAAATTCCATGATCAGAGGATTTACTGTTTTCTGTTATTTTATTACTTTTGATTCCTTACATTTTATGCTTTTCTGCTGCAAAGAACGCTTTTGTTTCTTTTACGATCACTCCACTTAATGCGAACAATGCGATCATATTCGGAATCGCCATCAGTCCGTTGAAGATATCTGCGATCGTCCATACAGCACTTACTGTCATATACGGTCCGATAAATACTGCCAGAATGTAAAGCCAGCGGTATGTAAGGATTGTTTTCTTATGTCCGTTTGTCAGATATTCCAGACATCTTTCACTGTAATAATCCCATCCAAGAATCGTAGTAAATGCAAAGAATACCAGACAGATCATTAATACAAATGCAGAAACCTGTCCAGGGATCGGAAGTCCGTGCTGGAATGCATAGGTAGTTACCTGAACACCTTCCAGACCTTCTACCTGCCATGCACCTGTCAGTACGATGGAAAGACCTGTCATTGTACAGATCACGATCGTATCAATAAATGTACCAGTCATACTTACGAGGCCCTGACGTACAGGCTCTTTTGTCTGAGCTGCTGCCGCTGCGATAGGCGCACTACCAAGACCTGCTTCATTTGAGAAGATACCACGAGCCACACCTTTCTGCATGGATACGATCATTGTTCCTACCACACCGCCTGTCACTGCTGACGGATTAAAGGCTCCCTTCACAACTGTAACGATTGCTGCCGGAATCTCTGTGATGTTTAAAAGAATCAGCGCAACACTGAAGATCAGATAGATCACCGCCATAAACGGTACAATAATCTGGCTGACTGTTGCAATTCGTTTCAGACCACCGATGAGGATTGCTGCAACACAGGCTGCAAGAATCAGGGAAGAAATTACAACTGCCCAGGAATACTCTCCAAGGAACGGAATATTTACGCAGTTTGATTTGTTCGGATCAAAGAAGTTCTGAACTGCACTGGAAATACCATTTACCTGGCTGAATGTACCGATTCCGAAAAGACCTACACATACACCAAAGAATGCAAAAATCTTTGCAAGCCATTTCCATTTTGTTCCCATACCTTTCTCAATATAATAGAAAGGACCGCCAAGGCTGTGACCGTCTTCTGCTACCACACGGTATTTCACTGCAAGAAGACCTTCGGAAAATTTTGTTGCCATTCCGAAGAATGCTGCAAGAATCATCCAGAATAAAGCTCCGGGACCTCCGGCACAGACAGCAGTTGCAACGCCGACGATATTACCGGTTCCGATTGTGGCGCTCAGTGCTGTACATAAAGCTGCAAAGCTGGAAATCTCACCATCGCCTTCTTCTTCGTTCTTAAACATCCATTTCAATGCAAGAGGGAGTCTTCGCATCTGAAGAAGTCCAAGTCTGGCAGTTAACAGGATACCACCTGCCATGATCAGGACCATAAGGGGCACGCCCCAGACCAGATTGTCTACTGTTGTCAAAAAAGAATTGATCGCTTCCCACATAATAATAAATCTCCTTTTTCTTTTAAAAAGTGTAATATATTGTACAGCTGGGAAACAAAGTAATAACAGACCGTTTCAAAAATCAGAAGTTCAGAAAATACTGTTCATATAGTTCATATGAATCAGCGGGGATGATAAAGCATCCTCTGTCCTTTTGCCTGAGAGATTCAAGACACGGGTCAGATAACCAATTGTGGGAAGTTATCAGCATTCCGTGTTATTTGCACCTTCGGCCCCCGATCTAACGGGTGTCTCCAGAGAAACGATCCATTTGCAGTTCTTCCCTGCATCCAGGGAACCTGAGAGTTTTACTCCTTCGGCGGGTATAGCCTTTTGTGTGGCTTCCTCTTTCCTGCAAACTTCACCTCGTTAATTTGCTGTTACTGTGGTATACTATAGCTCTTAAATTTGAACTCGTCAATAGAAAATTAAACTTTTATAAAAAAATATAAAAATTCCAGAGATTTCCACCTTGTAAAAATCCCTGGATATTTAAATAATTTTTATACATCAGCCATATCAGCTGCAAACAGCGCCGCGCCAAGTGCACCGCAAAGCTGAGCCTTGTCACTGATTACCAGCTTTGTTCCAAGCTTCTCTTCCAGCGTCTTTACCAGGCCCTTATTCTTAGAAACACCACCGGTCATCATATATTTCTCCTCACCGCCCACACGTCTGGTAAGGGCGGCAGTCTTTACGGCAACCGCCTTGTTCAGACCATGAACAATATCATCTGTTGCCTTATTCTGGGCGATCAGGGATACAACTTCTGATTCTGCAAATACTGTACACATACTGGAAATTGTAATATCTTCTTTGAATTCCAGCCCACATTCGCTCATCTGATCCAGATTCATTTCCATGGTACGTGCCATCATTTCCAGAAATCGTCCGGTTCCTGCCGCACATTTGTCATTCATAACAAAGTTTGCAACTGCACCGTTCTCATCCAGTCGGATCACTTTGCTGTCCTGTCCGCCAATGTCAATGACAGTGCGGACTTCCGGATCCAGGAAGTGTGCACCTCTTGCATGACAGGTAATCTCTGTGATACTCTTATCACCATTTTTAATGGCAGTACGTCCGTATCCGGTAGTAACCAGCGCATCAATATCTTCTCTCTGCAATCCGGCCTCTTTCAATGCCTCTGCAAGGGCACGGTCTGCTCCGATAGCAGCTCCTGCTCCTGTAGGCAGGATAATACTGGTCACAATCTCATGATCTTTATTTAAAATCACCACATCTGTACTGGTGGAACCACTGTCAATCCCTGCGAAATAACCTTTTCCCATTTTTTTCTCTCCTTTTGTGTCTCCATCTATGGTCTGCTCCAGTGTTTCAGGCTGAATGCTCTCTGCAAAAGCTTCCAGTCTGGTAAGAAGCTGACCGCTGCTCTGAATAGTATAATCTGATTCGATTTTTAAAAGAGGTACATCTGTATGGTTCTTGATCTCAGCATATTCGAAGCTGTAAAAATCACAAAACTTCACTGTATGATAAATAATTCCTGCAACAGACGGATCATTATAAAGCTTCTTACGACCTGTCGGGTCCATCATACGCATACATGGAATCTGCCCCAGAATCTCACCTGCATACCAGTCCATCAGCTCATCAAAAGAAGCACCCTCCGGTGGAAGTATATTTCCCACAGAACGGTTATGCACGCAGGTATCATTCTCTACAGGAAGAGGCATAGCTTTGCTGGTCATTTCAAATAATTCCTGCCCCATTCTGGCGCCAAGCACTGCAATATGGGACTTTGTGATTTTCTCCTGTGCATGGAAAGCAGCCCGGAATTTTCCGGCATCAAACTTTGTGCCTTTGTACTGTGCATAAGCCTTCGCCAGCCCTTTTAACTGTACAGCCATACGCTCTCTGCTGCAGGCACTGTCACAGTGAAGCACATCCAAAATATAGAGAAAATCCAGCTTGCCGCTTTCAAGCAGAATGTCATAGACACTCCGGATAGTATCACAGCAGCTCACCAGGACAAGTTCCTTGATTTTCCCCTCCATGACTCCTTCCAGAAGTGTTTTTCCAAAACCGCAGATATTGGGATGGGAAACCTGATCGGCCAGGTCAAATCCCTCCGGCATATGATTAAAGTTCTCACATTCCCCGCCAAGAGATTCCAGAAGTTCAATTGGGGTATATTTACAGACATAGTAAGTTTTATTCATTCTCAGCACCTCCCAGCATTTCCAGAAAAGCTCCCAGCCTGGTGGAAGTTTGTCCTTCTCCTCCATGGCTTCGATCACACCCGTCACCGTCCAGGATCAAAAGGGGCAGACCGGCTTCCTCGAACTTCTTCTTTGCAAGCTGTGCCGCACCAAGCGTATGTTTACATCCCCAATGTCCAAACCACACAGCACCGTCTGCTCCTGCCTGTTTCGCATGGCGGATACCGGCTTCAATCCTTCTAAGGGCACTTCCGTTCAGTGAATGATATACCATTCTTTCTGCCATTGCTTCAAAAGGGTTCTCAGGATCAAAATCCGGCTCACAGGTTTCTGCAAGTTCACATCCTACGATCTGGGCTTTCTCACTGAAGCAAAGCTCCTGGCGCACTGCATCCGACCAGAATGGAATGGTATGCATCCAGTAAATGTGTTTCCCTTTCGCTGCCGGTGCTTTCTTAATATCTTCAAGAAGCATCTGTGTATACTTCTCTTCTTCTGCTGTTCCCAGAAGGATATTGTTTGTCATTCCTGCATACAAGGGTGTGACCAGATCAGAGGGCACATATCTGTCTGCACGCATCTGCTGATATTTTTTGTAATTCTCCAGAGTCCGCTTACTGCAGGCAAGACGTTCCTTTAATCTGTCCTCAGAGATTGTTTTTCCTGTATTTTTTTCCAGAAATATTTTTAAATCCTTTAACTGATCTGCCACATACTGTACATTCTCTGTGGTCTGATTCCATGGTACATCAATGGCAAATACAGGTACCTGGTAAAAATCTGCCAGGGTACGGAAGGTGAGCAGGTTAGCATCGCAGGTCAGGTTGGTATAAACAATACATTTAGGCTTTGGCAGAAGTCCTTTCTGCGCTGCACCAAGAAATGTCTTGTGATAACTGCACAGTGTCTCTGCAATTCCCTGATTCTCTGCCTGCTGCAAAAATGCCCTCTCTGCTTTGCTTGCAGAAAGATAGCAGGAAAATCCTTCTACATTATAGGGATGTAATCCCACCTCCTGCATCATTTCGCAGGGTGTAAAAATACTTACAATAACAGAATCTTCCGGTTTCTGAAGGGGCCACAGCATGGTATCCATCATCAGGTTTGCAAGATGCCTGTCTGCAGGCATCAGTCTCTTGTCCTGCATGTAACGGAACTTCAGATTCTGCGCCCCCCAACCGGTTTTTAACAGCCGGCGGGCTGACTGAGGCTTTTTATCCGTCAGATTTTCC
>NZ_JBWJVP010000086.1:0-11595 GCF_056339915.1 Blautia sp. ZXY-1-B12
GTAATGGATCTATATGTCTGCCTGTGTATGTTGTAATACAATTGTTATTCATGATCTTTCACCTCGTTCTTTTATGTAACCGGAATTCTTGTAACAGCAAAGTGGATGGTCTTGTACGACCCCTGTCGGAAGACTTTATTATGTTATAGGTGTTATAAAAACATTGCGGAGAATTTTCTATAACATAAAACGGATACAATTAATGATAACTGTATCCGTTTTATATTGACTAACTGTTGATATTCTGAAGCAGTGAATTCATCTCCTGATACAGAAGTTCTTTCGTAGCAGCTCCCATTACAATTGAAACAAAAGTTTTTCCGTATGCATTCTGTGTAAGGATTGCAAGACAATTGCCGGCTACTTCTGTTGTTCCGGTTTTACCACCGAGAATTGTAACATCTTTTGGGGCTGTTGCCTCTCCGGTAAGATAATGGTCTGTTGCGGTAAGCGTGGTGCTTTTTTCAGTTCCGTCTGAGCCTGTATAGGTTACTGTATAAGACGGCAACTCTGTAATTTCTGTAAATTCAGGGTAGGTGAATGCTTCATTCAGCATCAGATAAATATCATATGGTGTTGTATAGTGATTTTCATCCTGCAGTCCATGTGGATTGGAAAAATGTGTTCCTGTACATCCAAGCTTTGCGGCATAATCATTCATCATCTGTACGAAGTTCTCTGTATTGCCTCCAACATATTCCGCAATGGCAGAAGCTGCATCATTGCCGGAATATACAAGCAGACAGTGGAGAAGCTGATCAAGGGTAACCTGATCGCCGGCCACAAATCCGCAGACCTGTGATCCATCCTCCAGTGTAACATTATCCTGAGTGATCGTGACAGTGTCATTCAGTTTTCCACTTTGTAATGCAAGCATTGCTGTCATGATCTTGGTAATACTTGCAGGATACACCTTATCATAAATGCCGTTTGCATACAGTACTTTATGATTGCTCGAGACTGAACAGTAGCCCTTTCTGTCCATCTTCCAGCTGGGCATTCTTAATACGATCAACATTTCCTTTGGGGGAAACGCATAATTTCTGGGCAAAAGATTCTGTTCTCATATTTTCCTTAGCTGCAAGGGCATTTGTGAAAACTTCAGAAGAATCAAAAGCCTGTTCAGGAGTACCAAAATAATTTCCGCTTAATATATTCCATCCGTAAAAAACACCGCCGGCAGCTGCAAGAATCACAAATACACCAACCAGAATCCTGAATATATGTTTTAATCTCTGACGCTTTTTATGATATTTTGTACGCAGCAGAGCCTGATGCTCCTCTGTTTGTCTGGATGGCATCTGCGATTTCGGCAGTTTGACTGTCTGAAGCGGTCTGGAAGGTTTGTGTCTGTGCGGAGCTGCAGATTTGTATGGAACAGCAGATTTCTTTTCCGGTATTTTACCGGAAGATTTCTTTTTTGTTCTCATAAGTAATCCTCTCTTCTGTCAATTTCTTTTTGAATAATTTCTTTATTGTATGTGCTGCTCTGAAGTCCTACATTGAGTACAAGCCCCATACCAATATACAGACTTACCAGCGAAGTCAGTCCATAGCTTACAAAGGAAGGGGAGTTCCCGTATTAGGCGCAAGACCTGTTGCAACACAGATATTAATGAAGCTCTGTAGTGCGATCAGGCCGCCGATTCCACAGCAAAGAACCTTTCCTGACAAATCTTTTGCCCGAAGACTCATCCGGATACATTCAAAGGCAATTGCCAAAAGCAGCAATACAATTATCACGCATCCAATAAATCCGTACTCTTCACCTGCAACAGCAAAAATAAAGTCTGTCTGATTCTCTGCTACGAAGTTTCCCTGATTTACAGAAGTTGTACTGTCATCACCGCTTAATTTCTTACCGACCAGTTCCCCTGAAGCAATTGCAGTTTTAGAGTTATTCTGCTGTTCAATATCATCCGAGTATTCTTCGTTTTCCGGATACAAAAAAGACATGATACGGCTTCTCTGGTAATCCTTGAGCAGTTTCTGATCCGGCTGGACAACAATTGATAAAAAAATAATGGTCAATGGAACAGCAATAAGCAGTGCTCCTCCGATGATCTTATAGCTTAAACCTGCAACATAGATCATAATACAGAAAATTACTACAACAGTAATTGTATTTTTCAGGTCCGGCTGTTCCAGGATCAGGAACAGAGGTACTGCCAGTAATACGCCGGATAATGCCAGCGTTTTAAGTGTATTCAGTGTCTCCTCATGATCCATAAAAAATTTTGCAAAGAATACGATCAGGATAATCTTTGATAATTCTGTCGGCTGAAATCGGAAAGATCCGATACCGATCCATCTGGCGGCACCGTTGGCACTGTCACCCGCAATACGCACAACGATCAGCATGATAATATTAAATCCATACATAATCCACTGAAAGTTCATGATCCATGAGTAATCCAGCAAAGAAAGTACCAGCATGACAATAAGTCCAAGTATTACTCCGGCAAACTGCTTTGATCGCAGGTCCGATGCTGCTGTGCCTACCAGTGTAACTCCTATCAGGCTGATCGCCAGCAGGAAAATGATCAGTCTGAAATTGTAAAATCTTAATTTATATTGCTTTAACATAATTTATCTGTCCTTTTTAGTAACTGTGAAGATACCAAACGGTTATCCTTTTTGTTTAAAACAGGAATATACGCATGGAGTACTGCAGGTTCCTGCGTAATCTGGATTTTTACCTGTTCTTCATCAATAGTAAGGTATTTTTTTACGGTATGTATCATATCATTCCGCAACATTTTCATCATCTGTGGAGAGCAGTCGATACGTTCCGAGATCAGCAGAAGCTTCATGCGGTCTCTTGCATATCCGGCTGAACGCTTCTTTTCTTTAAAAAAAGCTTTCACACAGATTCCCCCTTATAAATACAGGCTACTTTTTGAAAAAACTACCTATTTTTCTTAATAACCCCTGCTTCCTGTTAATGTCTGCAAACGGAATCTCTTCACCTAAAAGGCGTTTACAGATATTCATGTATTCTTCTTCTGCCTGAGAAGATTTCCCGGAAAGAGGCTCCCCCTGATTTGTGGCAATCACAATCTGTTCATCATCCAGAATTGTTCCGATCAGATCAACAGCAAGGATATCCGTTACATCATCTACGGACATCATATCACCTCTTGCAATCATATCCGGCCGCAGGCGATTGATGATCAGGCTGATATCTCTGATCTCGTTGGCTTCCAGGAGTCCGATGATCCGATCTGCATCACGTATCGCAGAAACCTCCGGCGTGGTAACTACCAGGGCTTTATCAGCACCTGCAATCGCATTTTTAAATCCCTGTTCAATTCCTGCCGGACAGTCCAGAAGAATATAATCAAACTGTTCTCTCAGATCGTCGGTCAGTTTTATCATCTGTTCCGGAGACACAGCAGATTTGTCTTTTGTCTGCGCAGATGGCAGAAGACATAATTCCGGATGTCTTTTATCCTTGATCAGAGCCTGTCGCAGACGGCAGCTTCCGTTAATGACATCCACCAGATTATAGACAATCCTGTTCTCCAGGCCCAGAACAACATCCAGATTCCGCAGACCGATATCTGTATCAACCACAACAACTTTTTTGCCCAGCATAGCCAGACCTGTTCCGATATTGGCGACAGTTGTGGTTTTTCCTACTCCGCCTTTGCCGGAAGTAATCACAATGACTTCACTCATAGTTACAATTTCCTCCCTGAAAAAATTTCCATTCTTCTGGTATTCTCCTGTATGGTAGTTTCAGTCATTCGAAGTATCACTGGTATCACTTGCCGCAACACCGGTAAGAATAGACTTTTCATCAGTTAATTCAAAGATATATTTAAAAATATCATCAGCTGCAAGACACGCATTACCGGAAGTATATCCATTCTCAATACGCACTGCAATCGCATATTCAGGATCTGAAGCCGGGGCATATCCCATAAACAAACCATGGTTTGGATGATAAACAGTTACCTCGGCTGTACCGGTTTTACCTGCCACATCCACGCCAAGTCCGTCAAACTGTCTGTGAGTCTGTACTACCCGGTACATTCCGTCGTGAATATCATCCCACACATTCTGTGATACATCAACTGTATTAATGATATCCGGCTCATATTTTTTTAAAGTATTACCCTTGGAATCTGTCTGTCTGTCAAGTAAAGTCAGATCATAAACATTTCCACTGGTAGCGATCGCTGTTGCATAACGTGCCAGCTGACTGGTGGTATAAGCATTGGTACCATGTCCGATATAAGACGGGACTGCGTAGGAATCTGACACATGAGGTGCGGATTCTGTGATCTCGATACCTGTTTTCTTATCCAGGCCAATCTCTGAAGCATATTTTTGCAGTACACTCAGGCTTCGGTTTTCTGAAAAGTTTCCGTCTGCATCCTGACCAAGTTTAAAACCAACCATGTTGAAATAAGTGTTACAGGACTGCTCAATCGCCTCCCTGATCTCGATCTCTCCATGTCCCTGTTTGTTCCAGCAGTTGATCGGAGGTGTTACAAGATCAAAGGAGCCGGTACAGTTAATGTATGTTCCGTCATCGATCACTCCTTCAGACATTCCGGCAATTGTAGACAGAATCTTAAATGTAGAACCCGGTGCTGCTGTCTGTTGGGTTGCTTTATTGAAAAACGGACTGGATTTATCTGTAGATAATTTCGCATAATAATCCGTATCCATGTTATTTACCAGACGGTTATTGTCATATCCCGGGTAGGATACGCATGCAAGAACATCCCCTGTTTTGACATCTGTGATTACTGCAGAAGCAGAACATGGCTCCAGCGCAAGCTGTGCAGGTTCTATTTCGAGAGTATAAATTTTATTGATCATAAAGTCATAAGCTGTCATGGAGCCGGAGGCCAGAGCCTCGTAACTGCCATCATCTTTTGATAAAACTCCCTGTTCATACAGCACCAGACAGATCTCGCTTCCGGAAATGGTGTCCTCCTGAAGCATATATTTATACAGAAGTTTTGAGAAATTGGTGTCTTTTTTAAGATAATCGATCAGATAATCTGTAAGAGCCTGATATACTTCATCGGAATCCAGATAATCTCCTTCTGTAGAAAATTTGGAAATATCGATCCAGTTCTGACTTGCCGCATATGTCAGATAATCTTTCAGACTGATATCTTTATCGGTTGTCCATTTCTGATAAGTACTGTCAGAGGTATCAATGGCATTCTTTGAGATAACCCCCAGCGTATCTCTGAGAAGATCATCACAGATATAAGTAAGATATTCCTGGATCTGATCATCTTCATCTTTTACGGCCGGTGGATTCTCAGCTGTCAGCCTGTTAGTTATTGTATCAAAAACCTGTTGCTGTTTCTGTTGAAATTTGGCATATAAATTTTTTTCTGTATCGGAGGCGTTGGCATCACTGAATTTACTGATATCAATGACACTGTTGGCAATCAGGGCATTATATACATCATAGATCGGTATCTTGATCTGTGCAGCATCATTTACACTGAAATCATAGGTTTTGGATGCTTCGATCTTGGATAAAAGGATTCCGGCAACTCTCTGTTTCAGTATCTGGTAGATGGCGGACTGCCAGCTGCTGTCTATGGTAAGATAGGTATCGTTACCTGCGACAGGTTCTACTCTCGTGCTGTCGTCAATCTTAAGTACTTTACCAAGGTTATCGACAGTGACAGTTTCTTCACCGTCTGTTCCCTGAAGAGATGTTTCCATATATTTCTCAATTCCCGATTTACCGATGATCGCATCATTTGAATAATCAGGATTCTTCTGTCTCAGTTCTTCAAGCTCTTCTGAAGAAGCCTGTCCCGTATAACCAAGAATTGGTCCCATGCTTGCATCATTAATGTATTTGCGGACAGAATCCTCTACAATGTCAATTCCCTGAAGCTCCGGCTGATCTTCTCTGATTGCAGCTACAGATTTTTCGCTTATATTTGAAGCAATCGTAACGGCCATGTACTTCTTGAAACTGTTAGTGCTCAGTGCATAGCGGATTTTGGAAAGCTCAAGTATATCCTGCTTTGACAGGTTCTCCGGAAGTCCATGGGATGTCAGTTCTTCTTTGGTATAAGCATTATCGCCGTAAAGAACAATGGAAAATCCCTCTTTTCCGCTCATAAACTCGATCATCTGATCTGCAGTGGCATTTTTCTGTTTTTTTGTCAGGTTATCAATCAACGGTTCTCCGTAAATATCCGCACGAAAACGGTTCAGAGTAAATCCCTCATCAACATCAAAAGCATAATTCCCGCTCTCATCCAAAACAATATGGAAGCCGGTACTGATGGAATCCCCGTTGGACTCAAGGATTTTCAGGACTTTATAGGCAATCCCGTTCAGTGTAAGATTCTTTTCTCTGGTAGAATCATAAGTTCCATTATCCTCAAAGGTAACAGAATAAGCCAGCACATTTGTTGCCAGCTCCTCACCATTTCTGTCATAGATATTGCCACGCGTACTTTTGATCACACGTTTTTTTGTTGTTCTTGATTCAAATTTGCTGATATAAGCCTCTCCCTGGATGATCTGCAGTTCAAAAAGCTGACGGACCAGAGTGGCTGACATAAATACAAAAACCAGTACCAGTATTGTGGTACGTTTTATTCGTATCTTTTTAAAAAATCTTTTTATTTTAGTACCCAAATAGACTCACTTTCCTTCATTGATGGATTCTTCATGAAATGATAATTAATATAATGAAATACCCGGTAAACAATCAGTGTAAGGATCACTGTATAAAAAATCTCCGGTAAAATAATCCGGTATAAATAGGTTCCGAGCCCCAGACGTCCCCTGAGCAGAAACTGCAATGCATAGACAGAAAGTCCGTACAGTAAATCCCCGATACCTGCAAGCATAACCGGAACCTTTATGTCATCATCATAGCAGATCCTGTGGGCATATCCGCTTAAAAAGCCAATATACATATAGATCAGAGCGTAGAAACCAAACACAGAGCCATAGAACATGTCTACCAGAAATCCACAGAAAAATCCTGTCCACAGTCCACTTTTTCTTCCGCGCATCAGCCCCATGGATATACACAGGATCAGGATCAGATTCGGCGTGATAGAACCGATGGATATCACATGAAGAAGAGTACACTGAAGAAGAAAACTGATCAGGATCATAAAAAATAACGCTATCTTACTCTTCATTTGCAGTCGCCTCCTGAGCTGCCTGAGCATTGTCATTAACAGAATCCTGTTTATTTACTGTAATGACAAGTACATTTTTCAGATGCTGGAAATCTACAGGTGTGACAATGGTACCTGTTTTGGTCAGATTGTTGCTGTTTTGTTCCACCTCACTGACGTATCCGATAAACAGTCCCTCTACATATTTCTCACTGATATTGGAGGTAACGATGCGTTCCCCCACTGTTACTTTATTATTCTGGTCATACAACTGGCTGAAGCTTAATTTACCCTCATCGATGAGTTCCAGATCTCCTTCCACCACACAGTTATCCTGTGTGCTGACAGTCATGGCACTGACATTGCTGCTGTCATCGATAATGGAACGTACAGTCGCCCAGTGAGTTCCGACCTCTGTCACGATCCCGACCAGACCTTTATCTGCAAGTACATTATTATCCACACGAATGCCGTCTGCAGATCCCCGGTTGATCATAAAGGTATCATACCAGTTGCCCGGATCTTTGGATATGATTTCTGCAGCAATCTTTGGATATTCGGTATACTGCTGGTCAAGATTATACATCTGCTGTAATCTTACATATTCTGTCTGATCCTGGATCAGTTTATTGTTCTGTTCTGTGAGACTGTCTATCTGTGCCTTTAAATTTTCGTTCTCACTGAGGATTTCTTCTTTATCACGCATACGGTCCTGCATTCCTTTCAGAACTGAACTGATCCGATTGATGCTGTTTTCAAATGGAACGATCAGTATCCCGGCGGCATCCTGCAGCGGTGCAGTGGTTACGCCGGATGAAAAAGTGGCAGCAATACAGCTGACGCAGAAAATCGACATAATGACCAGAAGATGTTTACTTTTTAATTTAATCCTAAAATGTACTTTCTTTTTCAGGTTTTTCATTGATGCACCCCTAAAAATTATAGTTTTCTCTGCGTAACCGGTACTGCCCATTCACGCAGTTCTTTATTTCTGATTATTTTCTCCAGACCTGTAACTGCCGAGGTTTCATAAAAATCTGACAGATTAAAGGTGAATCCTGTATAACTGGCAAGGTATTTATCAATATAAGGAAGTCTGGTACTGCCTCCGGTTATGTAAATCCCCTGTTTCGCAATATGGTAGGAAATCTGGGGAGGAATTCGCTCCAGAAATGTTTTCATCTCTGCCGCAATCTCATTCAGACAGTTCATGATACCGTCATTTACCACATAAGAAGAAATGATTTCTTCTCTTGGCAGTCCGGAAATACAGTCAATTCCTACAACCTTACGTACTTCCTTTTTCGGATCACTGAGGCGTCCCATGACCATCTTAAGCCTCTTGGCAGTCCTTGTGCCAATCTGCAGATTATATCTTTTACGTATTTCACTGCAGACAGATTCATTCATCTGTCTGCCTCCCAGCGGTATTTTCCTGCTGATAATGATCTTTCCTCCGGTGATGATCGATACTTCTGTACTCTGTGCACCGATATTTACGATCATATTTCCTTCCGGATCTTCCAGATTGACACCCATGGCAATGGCATCTGCAATGGGTGCCTCTACCATAAATACGCGATTTTTCTTTAACCAGTGACCATTCGCCACATGAAAATATGCCCGTTTCTCAACCGCAGTCATATCCAGAGGAACAGTAAAATACATTGTTGCGCCAAATCCCAGGATATGATCGATCTTTCGGATCATACTGTAAAGAACAATCTCCTGAAGTTCCAGATTAGCGATCATGCCAAATGTCATTGGCGAAGTAACCGTAATATCTGTGGGGGATTTCTCAAACATATCGTATGCTTCATTTCCCATTGCAATGATCGTGTGTCCCTTGGACGCGATCATATTTTTCTCGATATAAGTTTTGTTTCTGAAAAAAGAATAGACTTTTACGGAACTGCTTCCCAAATCTATTCCATATGTTTTCTCAAATAGCATATTCTGCCCCTTTGTTGTTGCCTTATTCTGTACATGTATTCCATAATCCTTCTTCTCTGAAGCTGCAGTATCTCTGATCCCCGATCACAATATGATCCAGCAGATGTATTCCCAGCAGTTCCCCCGCCTGATAAATCCTGGCTGTGATCTGTAAGTCATCCGGACTTGGTGTAGGATCACCACTTGGATGATTGTGTATCAATATCAGACTGACTGCATGGCGGCGCAGGGCTTCCATGAAGATTTCCCTTGGTGTTACCAGCGAACCGGTTGCAGTTCCCCGGGTCAGTATCTTATCTCCCAGAAAATGTCCTTTCACATCTGACATCATACAGATCACCAGTTCCTGCTCTTCATGGCGGAGTTCTTCCATATAATAAGCTGCTATGGAGGAGGGATTGTTCATAACTATCTGCGGTCTGGCAGCAGCCTTGGCAATTCTTTTGGAAAGTTCTCCAATGCATTTTAACTGTACTGCTTTTACCTGTCCGATTCCATGAATCTTCATAAGATCCTGTACAGATACATGCATAAGCCCCATAAGGCCGGGATAGGAGGACGACTCCATAAATTTCAGGATCTCCTGTGCAAGTGCCAGTGAATTCTTTCCTGAAGTGCCGCTGCGCAGGATTACTGCCAGCAGTTCAGTGTCATTTAATGAACCCTCACCCTGCATAAAGCATTTCTCATACGGCCGCTGTTCCCTGGGAAGCTGCTTCATAATATTATTTGCATTATTCATAAGTCTGCCTGTGCTCTCTAAAGCCTCTGGGCAAATTGCAAATTATATTCTAGCATAAAAGAGGAGAGATGTACACTCTCCTCTCTGATTTTTATGTGAACTTTATAGTTACTGGGTTACTGTTCACACACCACTGTCCCGCGAGGTGTTTTGGCATGAATATGCCAAAATCCCGAGACATACAAGCCAAAATTCCATTGCCGCAGGCAATCTGGAATGAATTTTGGCTACGTTACTGTGAACGGAGTGAACAGTAACGTTACTGGATTACTGGTTATCGGTAATATCCCGCTTAAGAGATCAATTGTTTTTTATAGCCGCATATTTTCGGCATACAGTCTCAGCAACTTTGATTCCATCCATGGCAGCACTTGTGATTCCGCCTGCGTAACCTGCACCTTCGCCACATGGATAAATTCCTGCCATATTTGCTGTGAGCTTCTGATCACGTACGATTCTTACAGGAGAAGAAGTACGGCTTTCAATGCCACTGAGCAGTGCATCCTCTCTGTCAAATCCGGAAATTCGTTTTCCGAAGGCTCTGACACCTTCTTCAATAGAATCGCCTACTGCTTTTGGCAGAACAGAGCGTACATTTGTCAGTATATATTCTCCCTTCATACAGGGAGTAACCTCTCCTAATGCTTCACTTGCCTGATTTTTGCAAAAATCACCAAACAGCTGAACAGGAATTTTTCCTTCTCCGAGCTCCCATGCTTTTTTCTCCAGATCACGCTGAAATTCTACGCCGCCAAGAACTCCTTTATCCGGGAAATCTTCTGGTGTAACTGTGACGATCATGGCACTGTTTGCATTTCTGGAATCACGTGCCTGATAGCTCATTCCGTTCACTGCGAGACGACCGGGTTCAGAGGATGCATTTACAACATATCCGCCCGGACACATACAAAAAGAATAAACACCTCTGCCATTTGCACACTTATGGGTTACTTTATAGCTGGCTGCACCAAGTAATTCATTCTCAGGCTCTCCATAAAGATCCATATTGATCATTTCCTGAGGATGTTCAATACGCAGCCCCACTGCAAATGACTTTGGCTCCATATAAACACCACGTTTCTGTAACATTTCAAAAGTATCTCTTGCACTGTGTCCTGGTGCCAGTACACAGACTTGTGCAGGGATTCTCTTATCATTGTTGATCTCAATTTCTTTTAATGTATTGTTCTCAAAAATCAGATCTGTTACCTTGGAACGGAAGCAGAATTTTCCTCCCATTTCTTCGATTTCATGACGCATTTTTTCAACAATACCAACCAGTACATCCGTTCCCAGATGTGGCTTCTGCTGATAAATAATTTCTTCCATCACGACCCTCGAAACGCTTCAGTACCTCATGATTACGTCCGTAAGGATCTTTTACCAGCGTGTTCAGCTTTCCGTCGGAAAAGGTGCCGGCGCCGCCCTCTCCGAACTGTACATTGGACTCAGAGTCAAGAACACCATTTTTCCAGAAATTCTCTACTGTTTTCTGACGTTTCTCAGCCTCTTCTCCGCGTTCAAGTATTATTGGACAATATCCGGCCTTCGCAAGATCCCGTCCGCAGAAAAGCCCTGCAGGACCACTTCCACAATAACGGGAGAATGTGTGAAGAAGGATCTCACCCGGAGAGGGAAATTCATATGGTTTCTCTTTTGTTAACATAATGTTGTTATTGTTAACTTTTTTGGCGAGTTTCTGTTCATCTCTGATCGTTACATCTACAGTATATACAAAGATTTTGTCATTTTTGTGTCTAGGTGGGATTT
>NZ_JBWJVP010000087.1:0-2599 GCF_056339915.1 Blautia sp. ZXY-1-B12
CTGTCCGGCTGTATGTTCAACGATCCTGTGGGAATGGCCATTTATGCAGAGCTGCACTACATGATGTCTTCCCTCATGCTGGGAGAATGGTTTGAATAAAGAGCCGCGCCTGCGCTTTACTGATGAGGAACGGTCTGATCCTGCACTGGAAAAGCCGATCCGTAAAGCGGAGAAAGCTGCGGCCAGAGCAGATAAGGCGCAGGCCAATATCCCAAAGAAAAAGGTCAGGCAGACGGTCATTGACCCGGATACCGGAAAAAAGACCTCGAAGCTGACCTTTGAGGACAAGAAAAAGCCACATTCCAAAGTTTCTCAAGGAGTCAGGGAAGCTCCCGTCCATCTGGTTGCGGGCAAGCTCCACAAAGAGATCCGGGAAACAGAGCAGGACAATGTGGGCGTGGAAAGCGCCCACAAGTCCGAGGAGGCGGTGGAGACCGGCGCTTATCTGGTGCGGGAGGGCTATCGCGGCCACAAGCTGAAGCCGTACCGCAAAGCAGCACAGGCAGAGCGCCAACTGGAAAAGGCAAATGTAAATGTTCTGTACCAGAAATCTTTGCAGGAAAATCCCCAGTTTGCCAGCAATCCGCTTTCTCGCTGGCAGCAAAAGCAGGCCATCAAAAGGCAGTATGCCGCCGCCAAACACGCCGGTCAGACTGCCGGAAATACCGCCCAGGCTGCGTCCAAAACCGGAAAAGCCGCAAGGACGGTGAAAGAAAAGGCACAGCAGGCAGGGGCGTTCGTCATGCGCCACAAGAAGGGTTTCCTGATGGCAGGGGTTTTGTTTCTCATTACCTGTATGCTGATGAATACCATGTCCTCCTGCTCCATGATGGCGCAGAGCATCGGTTCCGTTCTCTCCGGCACCACTTATCCGTCGGATGACCCGGAAATGCTGGCAGTGGAGGCAGATTATGCAGCCAGAGAAGTCCAGTTGCAGGAGGAAATCGACAACATTGAAAGCAGCCACCCAGGGTATGACGAGTATCGCTATGACCTTGGTATGATCGGCCATGACCCTCATGAGCTGGCAGCATTTCTGTCTGCCGTCTTGCAAGGTTACACCCAGCAGAGCGCTCAGGCAGAGCTGGCGCGTGTGTTTGCAGCACAGTATCAGCTGACGCTTACTGAGGAAGTGGAGATTCGCTACCGCACGGAGACCTCCACCGACCCGGAGACCGGCGAGACCACCTCAGAAGAAGTCCCCTATGAGTATTACATTTTGAATGTGAAACTCACCAGCAAGCCCATTTCCGCTGTGGCGTCGGAGTTACTGACCCCGGAGCAGATGGAAATGTATCAGGTTTACCGGCAGACCATGGGCAATAAGCCGTTGTTGTTTGGCGGCGGTTCCCCTGATACCAGCGGCTCGGAAGATCTGTCCGGTGTGCAGTTCATTAACGGTACCCGCCCCGGCAATCCTCAGCTGGTGGAACTGGCCAAGCGTCAGGTGGGCAATGTGGGCGGCTATCCTTATTGGAGCTGGTATGGCTTTGACAGCCGCGTGGAGTGGTGCGCCTGCTTTGTATCCTGGTGTTATAACCAGGCTGGAAAAAGTGAACCGCGCTTTGCAGGCTGTGAGTGGCAGGGCGTTCCGTGGTTCCAGTCTCATGGACAATGGGGTGCAAGAGGCTATAACAATCTGGCTCCCGGAGATGCAATTTTCTTTGATTGGGATTTGGATGGGACAGCAGACCATGTGGGTATCGTGATCGGTACGGATGGCAGCCGTGTTTATACGGTGGAGGGAAATTCCGGCGATGCCTGCAAGATCAAAAGTTATGACCTGAATTATCAAAGTATTAAGGGCTACGGCCTGATGAACTGGTAACAGACTTTGTGGAAAGGAGTGAACGGTTATGGCAAAAAACAAAATTGAACGTATCGACCAGGAAATTGAGAAAACCCGTGAGAAGATTGCGGAATATCAGGAAAAGCTCAAGACCCTGGAAGCACAGAAAACGGAGGCAGAGAATCTGGAAATCGTTCAGATGGTTCGTGCGTTACGCATGACTCCAGCACAGCTGAACGCTATGCTTTCCGGTGGAATGAACCACGGCAGAGATACAGCACTGTCGGAATCAAATAATCAGGAGGTTACCGCTTATGAAGAATAAAAGAATTTGCAAAACACTTTCCGCCCTTTGCCTGACAATGGTTGTGGCATTTGGCTTTACGATCCCTGCTTTCGCACAGGGGTCAGAACAGGCTCCGGCGGCACCGGCAGAGGATTCTACCAATGACAGCAATGTGATTGTGGAAGAAACAGAACAGGCACCGGCACTTACACCGGAGGGGAATGCGGCATTGGTGGATGATTTTGGAGGCAATAAGCAGCTTATTACTGTTACGACCAAAGCTGGCAACTATTTTTACATTTTGATCGACAGGGCTAATGAGGATAAAAAGACTGCTGTTCACTTTCTGAACCAGGTGGATGAAGCGGATTTGATGGCATTGATGGAAGATGAAAATGTCAAAGAGGAGCCGGCTGCTGTGTGTAGCTGCACGACAAAATGTGAAGCAGGGGCAGTCAATACGGCCTGCCCGGTCTGCGCAACTGATAAGAGTAAATGTACGGGCAAAGCACCGGAACCTCCGG
>NZ_JBWJVP010000088.1:0-3750 GCF_056339915.1 Blautia sp. ZXY-1-B12
CTGGCATTCCTACCGGGCTTTTTACAATGGCAATGTCGGATTCTTTTGCTTTTAAATGAGCTTCTTTATAGCGGATGTCTGCATCACATTCTTCCGTTGTGATAAAGCGGGTAGCAACCTGAATGCCATCAGCACCCAGATTATCCACTTTTCGAACATCTTCTCTGTTATAGATACCACCTGCTACGATCACTGGAATTTCTGTCCCATATTTCTCTGCGTAACTTTTTACTGTTGTGATGATTTTCTTTATTTCTTCACTGTAGGATTCTTCAGTATATTTCTCCAGTTCTTCTTTATGAAAGCCAAGGTGTCCGCCTGCCTGAGGACCTTCGATCACTACCAGATCTGCAGTTCTTTTGTATTTTCTGTCCCAGTATTTCAGGATTACTTTTGCGGATTTGTCTGTAGATACAATGGGGGCAATCTTTGTCAGACTTCCTTTTACCAGTTCCGGAAGCTCTGTGGGAAGTCCCGCACCGGAAATAATGATGTCTGCGCCAGCTTTTACTGCAGCCTTTACGTGAGATGCATATTCTTTCAGTGCAACCATAATATTGTATCCTATAATTCCATCTCCTGAAATCTCACGGGCTTTTTTCATTTCACCGGCAATGGCACGTTCGTTGGCTGCTGCCGGATTTCTGTCGAAATCTTCTTCCCTGTAGCCAATCTGTGCAGTGGAAATAATACCAACTCCTCCTGCTTTCGCAACAGAACCTGCAAGTCTGCCAAGACTGATCCCAACTCCCATTCCCCCCTGGATCAATGGAACTCTTGTGATTTTATCTCCTATTTTGAAATTCTTCATTGTGATTCTTCTCCTGTTATTTTGTTTGTATTTTAAATATTTTGATATTCAAAGTATATCACAATATTTATTCTTGTCAAGAGAAACCAGTTTATATAGTTTTTAATACTATATAAGTCCACAGATTTTGACAAAAAATCCGCTGATACGATCAACTTGTGTAATCATATCGGCGGATTTGTTCTATCTGATATATTTTGCCATCACCGGTAAAAGCACCTTCATATCAATTGGTTTTGCTACATGATCATTCATTCCAGTCGATATCGCCTTTTGTCTGTCCTCTGCAAAGGCGTTTGCTGTCATTGCTATAATGGGTATGGAAGCTTTCTCCTCATCTTTCATTCTGCGTATCCTGGCTGTAGCGTCATATCCATCCATCACCGGCATCTGAATATCCATAAGAATCATATCATAATATCCGGAAGCTGCTTTCTCCAGCTTATCCAGACAGTCAGCTCCATCCATTGCGCGGTCTGCAATAATCTTTTGTTCCGCAAGCAGTTCTATCGCAATTTCTGCATTCAGATCATTATCTTCTGCAAGAAGAATACGTTTTCCTTCCATCCTCTTTAATGCATCCGGCTGTTCAGATATCTGATTCCTGTATACATCCTCTTCTGATGCTGCATCAAAAGAAATATCTACAGTGAATTTTGTCCCGGCGCCCTGCGTACTTTCTACCCGGATACTTCCTCCCATCAACTCGATCATGGATTTTACAATAGGAAGACCCAGTCCTGTACCAGCGACCTTGTTCTCTGTGGTTGTATGCTCTCTGGAAAATTCTTCAAAGATATGTGGAAGATATCCCTCGCTCATGCCAATGCCTGTATCTTCACAGGTAAAAATGAGCCGGGCTTTCCGGGGATCCTCTGAATCCTTCTCATATATCTTTACATGAACCCCATGCCCATCTGACGTATACTTTATCGCATTGCTGATGATGTTCAGCATTATCTCCTGAAGTTTCACCCTGTCACAAAGGATAAAGGTATGATATACATCCAAATCTACCGAATACTGCAGGTTCTTCTTCCTTACATCTTCCTCAAATACTGTGTTTACCGTATGAAATAATGTGTTTATATCCTCTGCTTTCAGCTGCAGAGCTGTAGTGCCGCTTTCAATACGGGCTATCTCCAGGATCTGGTTAATAATCGTCATCAGCAGATTTCCGGAAGAACAGATCTTTCCCAGATATTCTTTTGCCTTTTCCTCGTTTTGAAGGTTCTTTTCCAGTAATCCGGAAAAACCTATGATCGCATTCATTGGCGTCCGGATATCATGGCTCATATTAAACAGAAATCGTGTTTTTGCTTCATTGGCACTTTTCGCCAGTTCTGCCGCTTTCTCAAGCTCAGCAGCATATTGTTTTTCTCTGTGTTTTTTGCTGGATATCTGATAAAAAACCATAGCGATCAGCAACGAGAATATATACGAAGCAATTATGGAAAGAATCCATTGAGAAACCGGAGTCCACCCATTGGAAGGCACAATATCAAAATACCATGTGTTATTCGGGATCTCACATTCTATCGTCAGGCTGTTTTCCGGCATATCATCCTGACTCTGGGCAAGAATAACCTTATCTCCACTGCTTCTGTCATAAGACCAGATCTTATAACTGAAATCTGCCTCACTTAAAGATTTCAGATTTATATCACTCATGAAACGATCCCAGTCAATTACCTGGAGTACAAATCCCCAGAAACTACTCTCTCCGAAATCATCGGTTCGATAAACCGGTTTAAAAAGTAATGCTCCGGTTCCTCCCTGCTTTAACTGATAGGGACCGCCAAGTGTATATTCCCCGGTTTCCTTAGCCAGAACTGCATCTTTTTTCCGTTCGTGTTCCCTCAGAACATCCAGTCCAAGAGCCTCTGAATTTCCCTGCATAGGATAGATTTCGGTTATTATCCCTTCCGGTGCCAGCTCAAACGCCTTTACCACACCTTCCTCATTAGGAATCTTTTCTGCCAGTTCTGAAAAAGTGTTTTCATCCATATCCGATCCATCAATGATATAATTTCCCAGAAAATCAGAAATCATTATATAATTGTCCAGCTTTGCCTTGACTCTCCTTATCGTGCTTTGTGCCATATAAGTTCCCGATGCTTTTTTTTCCTTTTCCTGATGTCGGAGCATCTGACTACACGCAAAAAATGCGATCAGGAAAGAGAGAAGTCCTATAATATAGCAGTATTTTTTAATATGTTTAGCAGCTGTACTATTTATTTTCATTAAATTTTCCTCGTTATGTTATCTTCCAACTGTTTCTCATCGGGCTGTGCAATAAAATCGAATGGTATCTATCACTTTCTCCATTTGAAGGGGTTTTGAAAAATGTTCGTTCATTCCTGCTGCTTTACTCTGTGCAATATCATCCAGAAAGGCATTGGCTGTCATAGCAAAAATGGGGATAGATTTCGCATCCTCTCGATCCATTTTTCTGATTCTGCGGGCAGCTTCCAGACCTCCCATTTGTGGCATCATCAGATCCATCAGAATCACATCAAAGTATCCGGGCTCTGAATTCTCAAAGATTTCTACGGCTTCCCGTCCATTCCATGCCTTTGTCACTATCATTTTTTCTTCTTTCAGCAGAAACTCAGCAATTTCCATATTCAGCTCATTATCTTCCACCAGCAGAACCTGAATCCCCTCTACTGAACAGTTCTGATACATATGAGATTTCTTTTCCTGTTCCTCTGCAGAGATTTCAAAAGAAATATGGAGAATAAATTTGGTTCCTTTTCCCTGTATGCTATCAAAGAAAAGAGTTCCTCCCTGCAGTTCTGTCAGTTTTCTGGCAATGGCAAGTCCCAGACCGGTACCTGCATATTTTGTTCTGGCTGACTGCCCTTCCTGGGCAAAAGGCTCAAATGCCCTTTTCTGAAATTCCTCACTCATGCCGATCCCGGTATCTGTACAGGTCA
>NZ_JBWJVP010000089.1:0-3529 GCF_056339915.1 Blautia sp. ZXY-1-B12
CAAGTTAAAGTTCAAATCTTCCATGCCTCCAATCAAAAATAGCTTCATGCCATCAAAATTTTCAACTAAAATAATGATAGCATGAAACCATTTTAGCGTAAAGCAACATTCTCCATAAAGAATTCAATAATTTTTTCAGCCAATTTATTATGAAGACTATTGCCAAATTCATCAATGATCAGCATTCCGGCATTTTCTATTACCCTGATCAGATGAGGCAGCAAATCGGCAAATACCTGGTTTCCCTGCGATTCGCCCTTGTTGCCATAGAGCAATTCCACTTCTTCGTTTCAGGATTAATCCTTAATAACTGACAACTTCTAATATTAATATATTTATGAAAGAATTCTTCCAACAATTCAAGCGATCCACAATATTCAAACTCTATTGCGCTAAACTCCAATGTCACATTACATTTATAGACTTTTCATCAACTTTTTACTAATTCATTATTTTATTTATCGGTTAGTTAGATGGTCAGACCCCAATGTGGTCAACCTAGCATCCATTGTTCATACCCTCATTGGTACTGCTCGGGTCTCCGACTACCTGCATTTCTTTTGTAAAGTATACAAGTACTGGAATCTTCACTCTGGAATCCTCTGGTCTTCCCATAAGTATCTCTCACCTCCAATACACCATTTGATTTTTCTTCAAGGATCAACAGGCTTTACAGCATTTCTAGGCAATAGCTATATTTTTCCTTTTTTCTGCTCCAAGTACCCTTCCTTGATTACATAATAAGGAAATTCTTCTTGACGATATTCCCCATAGTTTAGACATTTCTGCTGTTATTATGTACTCCTTAGTTTTCCTCCAAAACACACTATCTTTAGATATAAGTATATTCCTTTATCAGAATAGCTTCAATCAAAATAAATCCGCCATACCACTGAAGAACCACATATGTTGGAACCTTCACTCTTTTAAGCTGAGATGTAATATTGGCAATAATCAGGTTATTGGAATGTTCATTTCCTGCATTGTTCTGTACCGGTATTTCACGAGGTCTTTCCCTAGTGTTTTTTCCTTCCTAATTTATTATTACTTTAATCATAATTTTTCTTTGCCGCGATCACTTTCGCCTGTACCTTTTCATTCTTTTTCTTCCAATGTTTTCCTGCTTGTTTTTGCTATTCTTGCTGCTACCTAATCATTCAATCCATTTAATTCCTTTTCCGCTGGGTAATTTTAAAAAACAAGAACTATAATATTCCCCACTAAGTTTACGCTGAAGAATACGGAAAATTTTTTCATCATGCGTAGAAATCACAATTTGCCAATTCGAATTATCAATAAGACTTCTCATTAAATCCGCAAATCCTAATATGTTCATATCATCGAAATGTCCAATTGGATCATCAATAAATATTGTTTGTATCGGAAGATTATTTTTTCTATCTAATGCTCTACTAAAAAAAGAACTAAACGCAACTGTATTTAGCTGTGCCGTACTAAAATATATTTCGGGTCTATAATCTGAATCTGAATCTGATTCACTTTCTGATAAAGTAATAAATAGTTCACCTTTTTGAGCATCATTAAAAGAAAGATGATATTCCAAGCGTTTCATAACATCATGTGGATCAATTTTTTGATAGATTTCATTCATAGTTGATTTACTAAAATATAAACTAAGCTCTTTTTCAAGATTTTTCTGTATCTTATCCAATTCCACAATTTTATTTTCCTTCTCTATTTGTAATTTTTCTGACCTTCTTTCTGCATTCCACATAGCTCTTTTATTTTGTTTATAGTTGGTAAAATAAAATCTAGCCGTATTTTCTTCAGAAATTTGACATAAAAGTTCTATCCTAATCCCTAGTTCAACCTTTTCCGCATTATATTTATCTCCCATTTCCAAAAATTCATTTTCTGTGTAATTTTTATATATTGTAAAATCAGAAACAGTTAATTCCATCTTAGCAACTGTTTGCGTTATGTTCTCCAATTCATTTTCTAACACATTAATATTTAACACTTTAAATTCCGTTAATTGCTCCAGTTCATTTTTTAAATGACTAAGTTTATTATTAATATCCGTATTTTTTCTAATTAGTACTTCATAATTTTCATCAAATTGCATATTTATATTCAAAGCAAAACTTACTAACGGAAATTTAGAAGTATCACTTACTATTTCCGATTTTTGATGTTTATAATCATTCAACATCACTTGTATGTTTTGTTCAGTAGTTAAATATTTTTTTATTTGCGCACTTACTACTTGAGTTATTTTTTCCTCATTCAATTTTTTTTCTTTTACTAATGCATAAAAATTGAAAATCTCTTGTTGTGTGTCATATATTTCTATTTTATTAATCTGAAACCATTTCACTAAATGTTTTTCTTTATCTTCTAATGTTTTTAAATGTTTTCTATTATTTTCATAACTTTCTTCACCCCCCATCCTATTGTTCATTAAAGCCTCTATTTCATTTCTTCCTTTTTCAATTTCGGTTTGGAGAAACTTTAAAATTTCCTCTCGAATCACATTATAGCGACTTACTATAACATTTTGGCTTTTTACAAGTCTTTCAATAGCTTCATTATCATTTCCTACAAGTTCGGATTCTTCAATTTTTTTCCACAAAGCCTCCCATGATTCAAATTTACTATGACATAATGGGCATTCACAATTTTCCTTATGTATTTTTTGATATTTTGCTCCATCTTCTTTAATTAAAAGGAACGTACGCTTCATCTTAGATATACTTTCTTTTTCAGCCAATATGCTATTTTCAAGCAATCTGTAATCCATTCGTAAACTATCAATTTGTTCAATTATAATTGGCTTAAGCAATTCCCTCCATTCAGAAATTTTAGACACAGTCCATTCATCAATAGTAAATGGAACATTCTTTTTTTCTAATAAATCAAGTCTTTTTTCCAATTTGAAAATTTTTTCATTTATGTCCTTTATATACTCTTTCTTTACATCAAATGTTTCTTTTCCTATTTGTATAGAAGATCGAGTTTCTTGCAACTCATTAAATTTATTAACACCTAATTCTTCCGTTTCAAGTATTGCTTTAAATTTGGAGATATTTTTTTCTCGTAATTGTTTTTCCTCATTCAATTTTTCTATTTCTTTTTGAACAGAGAAATGCATATTATTTAATTTTTTTATTTCTTCTTCAGCATTTTTATATTTTCGAGCCAAATTTATAATATTTTCTTTTCCAACTTCTAAAATTGAATTATAAGGATATAAAGTCTCCATAACTTTAAGATGATTTTCTTTAGTATTTGTATATTCCCTCTCTAATTTCTCTAGTTTCTTTTTATTTTCTATCAAGCTACTTATTTTAGAAATTCGTTCTTTCAAGCTCTTTATTGTGTTTAAACGTTTCTTATATTCTTTAAAACCCATTGTGTTTAATTCATTATACAATATCAGATGATCCTTAAGAATATTTAATTGCCTATTATAGTCTCTAATTATTTTTTTTACTTCATTTAACAATTCATCATATTCTGTTTCTGTCGATAAGCTTGTAATATTGGGAAGAATGTGTCTCTGATCTTT
>NZ_JBWJVP010000090.1:0-2422 GCF_056339915.1 Blautia sp. ZXY-1-B12
GATTCAGAAACAGCTGGAAGATCTTAAGAATGCAGAGAGTGCAAGAAAAGAGTTTACGGCAAATGTTTCCCATGAATTGAAAACTCCTCTTATGTCAATCTCCGGATATGCGGAGCTTATGATGAATGGAATGGTACCGCCGGACAAGATGCAGGATTTTTCCGGCAGGATTTTTCATGAGTCCGAGCGTTTATCAAATCTGGTTGCAGATATCATTCAGCTTTCCAGACTGGATGAGAAGAACGGAGAAACTATGTTTGAACAGGTTGACATCGGAGAGCTTGGGGAAGATGTGATCAACAATCTGCAGAACAGGGCAGCAAAGAAAAAGATTAATCTGGAATATACAGGCGGACCTGCACAGATGCAGGGAGTACGCCATGTATTATATGAAATGTTCTACAATATTACAGATAATGCTATCCGCTATACCCCGGATGGTGGAGATGTAAAGGTTTTTGTGGGAAAACTCAATGGGAAACCGTATTTTCGTGTGGAAGATAACGGAATAGGAATTCCGGAGAGCGAACAGCAGAGAATCTTCGAGCGTTTTTACAGAGTGGACAAGAGCCATTCACGTGAAACCGGAGGTACAGGCCTGGGGCTTTCTATTGTAAAACATGGCGCAGTTTTGCATCATGCGAAGATTCTTCTGGACAGTGAGCCGGGTAAGGGAACGAAGATGGAAATCCTGTTTGATCAGACTAAGTAAAGCTCCTGTGAAGCAGTTATTCGGTGTAGTGAAGCGGATGATTTTGTCTGGTGTTGAAAAGAGAGTGGACAGTATCCGACATGGTTGTTAGAAATGTATAAATTTTGGGGATTGACAGACAAGTGATTATTGGAGAAAATAAAATCAGACAGTTATCCATGTAAAAGCAGGTACAATGGAGGGTATTTTCAGTATGGAAAAATGGAGAAGCATTGCAGCGGGTATGAGCTGTTTGTCAATGCTGTTCGCAACAGGAGCGGTTACTGTATCAGCATCAGATGAAATCACAGAAATTCCGGAACAGAGTATTGTATACTGGTCCATGTGGGAAGAAGATGAACCACAGGCAGATGTGATCAGAGAAGCAGCAGAAGCTTATGAAGAAGCAACAGGTATTTCTGTAGAGATTCAGTGGAAGGGCAGAGGAATCCGGTCTCTGATAGAACCTGCCCTGGATGCCGGAGAACAGATTGACCTTTTTGATGATGATTATCAGAGGATGGCTCAGGAACACAGGGATTATCTGGCAGAATTAAAAGGAATGGCAGATACTGTGGATTATGAGAAGCATATTATGCCGGTACTGTTGGAGCAGGTGAAGAACTGGGGAAGT
Organism: Blautia sp. ZXY-1-B12; assembly: GCF_056339915.1. NCBI lineage: Bacteria > Bacillati > Bacillota > Clostridia > Lachnospirales > Lachnospiraceae > Blautia > Blautia sp. ZXY-1-B12. The sequence goes on from NZ_JBWJVP010000090.1 coordinate 1,326, forward strand.
GGAGAACTGCTTGCAATGCCGTATCAGCCTTATATCACAGGCGTCTGGTATAATAAGGATTTATGGGAAGAGGCTGGACTTACAGAACAGGATATCCCGGATACCTGGGAGAAACTGATCAGAGTATGCCGTAAGATTAAAAACAGTGACAGTGGCCTTAGTGCCATGACCTGCGATGAAGAGTATGTGAATCTTCTGTATGGATATCAGCTTGCCAGATATCTTGGACAGGAGAAAGTGCAGCAGCTGATCCGTAACTGTATCTGGTCACAGATTCCACAGGCAAAAGAGGCGGCAGATGATATCAGAATTTTGTTTTTTGCGGGATATATGAGTCAGAGTGCACCGGCACAGCATCCGGAAGGTCAGGATGAAGTGGGAGATGGCGAGGCAGTCATGGTGCTGCAGGGCTCCTGGGTTCCGAATGAAGTGACAGAAGCTACAGAATCTGATGATTCCTGGGGATTTTTTCCATGGCCTGCAGTAAAGGCCGGAACAGACGGCACAGAAGGTGTTATGGTGGGAGCACAGGGATTTGGAGTCACAAAGGATTCGCAGATGAAGCAGGAAGCTTTTGACTTTGCATATTCCATCTGTACCGGGGAAACAGATATGAAAATGACAGATGCGGTTAATTCCATCCCGGCAGATACGGACAATACACAATGGCCGGAAGTGCTGGCAGATGCAGTACCGTATATGAAAGAGATGTCAAAGCCGTACATGTGGGCTGCAGGTCTGGAGGCAGATCCGGATTATAAAGAACAGATACAAAGCGAACTTCTGAAGCTTACAAGATTAGAAGAAACATCGGATGAATTTATAGAGAATCTCAGCAATATGAAATAAGAAAAAGGCTGTTCAACATTATGAAAATATTGGTCTGGTATTACTGGCGCTCTCGTTCTGAGAGCGCCTTTATTGATGTGATATATTCTGTGGGTGTCATTCCGGAAATTTTTTTAAACTGTCTGGAAAAGTAATGGATGGAAGAGTATCCCAGAAATTCTGAAATCTGCGTAAAGTTCATCTGGTTCTCGCGGATCAGTTGTCTGGCATAGGCGATCTTTAACCGGGAAAAGAAATCCATGGCGCCG
>NZ_JBWJVP010000091.1:0-5033 GCF_056339915.1 Blautia sp. ZXY-1-B12
TTCTTGGATTCTGGTAAGTATCCCCCTCAGGAAGGGACTTATTGATTTCCTCAAAATCCTGATAGCTGATCACAGCTTCTCCGCGGACAATGACTTTTCCTTTTTCCGGAATGGTCATTGGCATGCCATGAATCACCGGGGCGTTGTGGGTAATGTCTTCCCCTACAACACCGTTTCCGCGGGTCACTGCACGGACAAGCTTTCCACCTAAATAGGTCACAACAACAGTCAGTCCGTCCATCTTCCAGGACAGGACTCCGGTTCTTCCATTTAACCAGGCAGCAAGTGCTTCCCTGTCCTTAGTCTTATCCAGAGAGAGGGCAGGGACCTCGTGGGTAACTTTTTCAAGGTGGGATACGACACGGTATCCGATATTCTTTGTCGGACTGTCAGGACGAGAGTATCCCAGTTTGTGTTCAAGGGAAACCAGCTCATCATATTTAGCATCCCATTCCTTGTTGCTCATGATCTGTCTGTTTTCTGTGTAATAGATTCTGGAAGCTTCATTGAGTTCCTTTGTTAGAAGTTCTAATTTGTTCATTTGTTATTTCTCCTTTCGTTTTTCTAACAAAGAAAATATGGAGAATATATTGCTGGATGAAATATGTGGGAGGGAAGGAGAGTAGGAGAGTAATCTATACAGAGTTTTATATAATTAAACATAATTAAACATAATTGGTAAAAGAGATACATAAGAATCTTTGTAACAGCAAGTGTTTAGGTCAATTTTGAGGGGGAGATAAGGATATGTGTGTGGACGTAAAAAAGAAGGCCGTGGATGAAAGACTTGCGGAAGTGGATATATTTTTTTTAATTGTGGAATTAATTTTCCCGAATGTGGATGAAAATATATTAAAAGTGAATGAATAATTTCTCTTGTGGAATAAATTATTATTTATGTGGATGAATTTTTTCCGGCAGTAAATAAAAAAACAGCTGATTATAGCAATCTTACAACTGATAGGATTCATTAATGGAGAATAAAGGGGTGGGAGAGTAGTGCAGAGATAAAAAAGCGCACAAAAATAAGACCTGCTACAGGGAAACAGACTGCAGATTTAGTGGAAATGTTTCATCTTTTAAAAGCGTTCGGGCTAATGCACCAAAATTATCGATCGTCTTTAATTTGGCAACGTAGTTTTTATGTATGTATCTTATTACTTTTTTGACCGCATCTATAGAATAAGTAGAAACCAATAGTCCAAGATCTTTAAAATCTTCCGCGGAAAGTTCAAAAGCTACGTACAATTTTGCATTTTTGATTTTTGACGTTATAGAAGGCTCGATCTCCTGATCAGAAAGAAATTCTGTTTCAACGGGCTTATCTTCCAAGATTGCCTGATTGACTGTTTCAATGGAAGAGTCAATTTTTTGGATATACTCATAGATTTCGTTTTCCCCGGAGATCTGGGAGTTTTCATACTCCGTCCTTCCATGGAAGATTGTATTTAATGTAAATTTGATCTTATCATTATCAAATACAAGATCATATAGACGGGATGCTGCGGAAAGAGCCTTCTGGATCACGCCTTTTTTACAGTAATCAGGAAGAAAACGCTGCAGGGAAGAATAGGAGATTTCTTCTTCCGGATCTTTTTTTGTATCCAGGTCGAGAGCAATACGTAAGAAAACTCTTAACTGGTTAATATCTGTGATCTGCATTATCTCATCCAGAAATTCCTTATTAAAAGTAGCATATCCGCGGCCGCCTTCCCTTGCAGTTTTGGCATAATCCTTGTATTCCATAAGCATCACGTCAAAGTGGTTCTTTTTAAAGCTTTCCAAAACATGGATGTAACCGAATTCCGCGAGAGTTATATTGGCATTACGAACAGACCTTGGAGAGCATCCAAGGTAAGCAGCAAGCTGTGTTGTATTATATCCGCGGACGATCCCCTGCGGATTCGGAGAACCGAAATGATATACTAGCAGCAGTTTTAACGGAATGGCAGTAAGCCTTCTCGCATACCCGAACATATTTTTTTCATTAATATATTTTACATGTTCCTTGTAAACTGTTTTATACTGCGCAAACGGGCAGCTGGCGCAGCATTGTTTCGCTTTTGTCTGAATCTGCGGAGGCATAAATTCGGCAAATTCCACATTTTTATAATTTGGACACGAAAAACAGCCGGATGCATAGCGATCCAGCTCAAGAGTTTTTGTGTAGTATATTTCTTTAAAGTTTTTTTGCAGACCGACGGCTTTGATCAGAGGAGATCTGCCGACTCTGGCATACGGTGTTATTTTCATATACCCCAGCTCCTGTTTTTATGAATCATTAAAAAACCTAAAAAACTGGCTTAAGGGTATTGCAAATAAACTTCTGTTAAGATATAATAATCCCAGAAGCCAGTCATAGGTATAATGATTGGTTATAAGGTCTTTCTTGGCGGTTGGACCTATCTATTCCCAATGTCTCCGGAGTCCCAATTCCGGAGACATTTTTTCTAACTCCCACTATACAATAATTGGGGGAGATTGTAAAACTAAAAAAAGTGGCTTAAAAACGGGGTATTTTAGAAAATTCCCGTTTTTTTTAATATCTGCCCCATTTTCGTGGGAGAAGTGTAATTTTAGGACTGCGAAACTAGGAAATGATGAGTATAAAACATCTTGCCGCGTTTTTTGAGTAAAATTTAATTTTCTGGTATATTATTTCATTTCTGCCCGTTTTTTCAATGTTTCCAAGAACCTGGGAGAAAAAAATACGTAGGAAGTTACGAAAAAAACAGTCGATAAGAAGGATAAAGCTAAAAAAAATAAAAAAAACCTGCCATTTTTTTTGAGTAAAACGTGAAATAAAAAAAACCTGCCACTTTTTTGGAGTAAAATTACTATTTTTCTGGGTAAATTTACAATATGTAGTTCATATTTGAGCAATTGAATGAGATAGGATTAAGAGATTAGAAAAAAAATCATGCCGTTTTTTTGGAGTAATATGCAAAAATAAAAAAACCTGCCACTTTTTTGGAGTAATAATTAAAAATAAAAAAAATTCTGCCATATAATTGGAGTAAATCTATATTACTGGAGTAAATCCTTTAATCAAAATTGAATAAATCATGTTCAGTGAAAAAAATCCTGCCATTTTTTTGGAGTAAAACCCAGAAATAAAAAATCTTGCCACTTTTTTGGAGTAAAACTGCTTTTTTCTTGAGTAAATTTACAACATATAGTTCATATTTGAAAGATTAAACTAAAGAAAAAATAAGATTTAGCAAAAAAACCTGCCACTTTTTTTGAGTAAAATGCAAAAATAAAAAAACTTGCCACATTTTTGGAGTAAAATCACCTATTTTTGGAGTAAAATCATATTTAGATAAAAAAAACCGTCCAGACAGGAAGCCTGGACGGTAAACTTAATTATTATTTTCCAAACCGGGTCGTACGGAATATCCATAAGCAATCTTTTCCATTTCAGTCAAATGGGTAAAGTAAATTTTAACAGATGTGTTCTTTCGCCTGAATTCGTAATCCTCTACAACAATGCCTTCAGATTGGAGTGTCCTGAGATGGTTTTCCAGTTCCCGTACAAACATGGAATTCTGGACTTTGATCAGTTTCATATGTGTCCGGAAAAATTTCATCGATAACGTAGTTGCAGTGATCCCTTTTGCGAAATTGGCAAGCCGTTCTTGCTGGAGGAGCATCAGTATCGCCCGCGTCTGATAGGAATTGATCTTTTCGTAGGATTCTGAATCAATCTGAATGTATGAATTTGTTACGTATTGGTTTTTCCATTCTGCACTTGGGGAAAAAGTCAGGATGTTGTTTGCACGGTCAATGTTTACAGAGTTGATAAAACCTATACTGGCCTGTGTCTTTATGTCTCCCGTTTCCTGATCGTATTCAGTGTAAGAGTATCCCAAGTATTTTAGTTTTTGCAACCTTTCTGCTATGTCGTCAAGATTTGCTTTTCGCGGACGTGCTGTCCTTGTGACTCGCTGGACGAAATCTTTAAAGTCACAGGATATATATGTTTCGCCGATATTTTCTCCACTGATCATCGTGAAAAGCTGTGTAACGACAGCCTGATCGATAGTATCCAGTTCCCGGACGTTCAGTCCAATATTAAAGCTGTTTAATTTCTTTATTAACTGCTCCTCTGTCATTTCAGCGTCAACTATAAATTCTGGAGGGAGTGCTGGGGTGTATTGCATATCCATGACGTTCGTACTGTTTTCTTCTTCATTCTGATATGTATATCGAGAGGAAAGAACCACGTTTTTATTAACATCAATGGAAGGTTTTGTGTCAACGTCGGATGACCTGTAAGAAGACAGTGCTTTAGTGGTAAAATCAGAAGGAACTTTCATATTAAATCCTTCCAGGGAACCATTAAATCTGGTTTTCAGGATTACCAATGAATCATATGTAACATCATATAGAAATGCCCTGGCTATGGAGTGGTCAGGTTTATCAGGACAGAAAAAGAAATCCGTCAGATAAGAAAACTTGTCCCTTCTCCATTTTTCAATGATCTCAGCTGTCTCTTCCATACACTGTTTTATGTCAATTGTTTTTTTCTCATATCTTTTAGCTGCCTGAATCCCCTCGGCATAGTGTCTTAAGGATTCTGGATTTTTGACAGAAATCTTTCCAGTCATTTCCTCATGGATGGGTTTATACCAGTTCTTTTTATAATTTCTCTTTTTGTCAAAGTAGGTAGCTATCGCTTGATCAAGAGATTCATTATCAAGCGCAAGATAAATACTATACGCAATAATGTCTTCCAATGAGGGGTTTGGGTTCCATTGCAGTTCAGGAATTTCCATTAGGTATTTGTTGTATATTACGTTTTCCGGAGGTTTGTCCTTGATCAGGAATCCATACAGATAGATCAATTCTTCTGACATATATTTTCGAATAAAAACAGCCGGCTTTCTATATCGCAGAAAAGCAGATCCTTCATCACGTGTATTCAATTGTTATGCCACCTTTCGCTTTTTTCTATTGTAATTATATAGGAAATAAAAGCTTTTCGCAAGCAGTTAAAGAACCAGATTTTTCTAACCGTTAGAAAAAAGGTT
>NZ_JBWJVP010000092.1:0-31298 GCF_056339915.1 Blautia sp. ZXY-1-B12
ATGACTGGGGTGGACTGGACAGTACATTTATGAGTCCTGCAATGTTTGATGAATTTTTACTTGAGCCATATAAAGAAATTTACGGATATTATCACAGTCATGGCGTTGAGCTGGTTATCCATCATTCTGACAGTTACGCAGCAACACTGGTTCCTTCTATGATTGAGATGGGGATCGATGTATGGCAGGGATGTATGGAAACCAATAATCTTCCGGAACTGATCAGGAAATATGGCGGAAAGATCAGCTTCATGGGCGGTATCGAAAATCGTGCAGTTGATTTTGAGGGCTGGACAGATGAGAATTGTGATGCAGTGGTACGTCGTGTCTGCGAAGAATGTGGAAACAAATACTTTATTCCATGTATCGCTCAGGGTGGCCCTGGTTCTGTTTATCCGGGTGTTTATAAATCTCTCTGTGATTCCATTGACAAGCTGAATGAAGAGAAATTTGGCATTAAGGCATCTGAATCCACAAGGCTTCCATGGCAGATTATGTTCTGATCTCAGGTATTTGTCAGTGACAAAACGGAATACAAATATCTGTCCGACATTTAGATGAAATTTCAGGTGTTGCAGAGGATGATGCTATGGAGGTGTTTGAAAATGATTATTATTGGTGAGAAAATTAATGGTTCTATCCCGATCGTTGCAGAAGCGATCGCGAAAAGAGACTCTGAATTTATTAAAGCAAGAGCAAAGCTTCAGGCGGAAAGCGGAGCTACTTATATTGACTGTTGCGCTTCTGTTCCGGAAGCGGAAGAAGTGGAAACATTGAAATGGATGATCGACTGTATCCAGGAGGTTACAGATCTTCCGATCTCAATTGACAGCCCGAGTCCGGATGTTCTGGCACAGGCTTATAAGTTCTGTAAGAAACCTGGAATTTTTAACTCTGTATCAGGAGAGGGACATAAGATTGATACGATTTTCCCGATCATGGCTGAGCCGGGAAATGAGGGATGGCAGGTAATTGCGCTGCTGAGTGACAATACAGGTATTCCGAAATGTGCAGCAGACCGTCTGAAAGTTTTTGACAAGATCATGGCGAAAGCGAAAGAGTACGGAATTGCTCCGGACAGGATTCACATTGATCCGCTGGTTGAGATGCTTTGTACTTCTGAGGATGGTATTGCAACGAATATTGAGACGATCACAAGTGTACGTGAGCAGTATCCGACCATTCATATTACGGCAGCAATCAGTAATATTTCCTTTAATCTGCCGGTTCGTAAGCTGATTAATTACGGGTTCCTGGTACTGGCAATGAATGCAGGACTGGACAGTGGAATTATGGATCCGACAAATAAGGATATGCTTGGACTGGTTTATGCAACAGAAGCATTACTTGGTCTGGATGATTATTGTATGGAATATATAGGGGCTTACAGAGAAGGCTTAATTGGTACAACAAAGAAGAAGTAGGTTGAATCTGTAGAAACTGTGTAAATGAATTAAGTGGTTGGAATCTGAAATTGAGAAATAACAGGAGGATTTGATTATGTCTAAGATAAATGAAGTTGCGGAATTAGTTGAAAAAGGGAAAGCGAAATTAGTAGGACCGGCTGTACAGGAAGCTATTGATGAGGGTGATGATCCGGTTGCGATTCTGAATGATGGTATGATCAGTGCGATGTCTGTAGTTGGTGAGAAATTCAAAAATGGTGAGATCTTTGTTCCGGAGATGCTGGTTGCAGCTCGTGCTATGAAGAAAGGTGTTGAGGTTCTGAAACCGCATCTGGCATCTGGTTCTACAGGTGCACTTGGTAAGGTTATCATTGCTACGGTTTCCGGTGACCTTCATGATATTGGTAAGAATCTGGTTGCCATGATGATCGAGAGTGCCGGATTTGAGGTAATCGATCTTGGAGTTGATGTTCCGGCGGCTAAGATTATTGAGTGCTATAAAGAGAATCCGGATGTTAAGATCATTGCTCTTTCTGCGCTGCTGACTACTACTATGCCGGCTCTGAAGGAGACTGTTGAGGCGTTGAATGCGGCGGATTTCAGAGGTAATATTAAGGTTATGGTTGGCGGAGCGCCGATTACAGAAGCTTTTGCTGAGGAAATTGGTGCTGACGGATATTCTGATGATGCGGCTAGTGCGGCGTCACTGGCTAAGAAGTTGGCAGCCTGATCTGATTGCTTGTGCGGGTTTAGTATAACATGAAAATATTATGAGGGGACTGCTCTGTGGAGTGGTCCTTTCGTGTATTTTGGGATTTTTTTGGAGTGTGTTATAATGGGAAAAAGGGGACGCTCAGAAAAATATTTTATTTCATGTGCGGTTTCGGGGTCTAAGATATTCTAACCTCTCAGAAATCTGCTAAAGGCATGAGCAGCCTTCTCAAACTCGCTCCGTTGCAAACTTCGCTCAGACAGTGATACAGTCTGCTCATAACGCAGATTTCTGAGAGCTAAGAATATCTAAGACCCCTGCAAATGCACATGAAATAAAATATTTTTCTGAGCTGGCTGTTGGCTGTTGTGATGTTTGGATTGGATATGTGGGAGGTTTTTATGGCTTGGGTTAAGTTTGTGCGTGAGGATATTGAGATAGAGGTGGAGGATGGGATATCGGTACTGGAGGCGGAGATTCAGGCAGGACTGAGGCCGGATGCGCCTTGTGGCGGTCTGGGGAAATGTGGGAAGTGTCTGGTTAAGATTAATGGGGAAGTGGTTAAAGCGTGTCAGGTGCGGATTGGTGAAGGTGAGACTTGTGTAGTGGAGACATTGGACAGGGCTGGCAATGAAAAGATTTTGACGGATGGATTTAACAGAGAAGTTGTGTTTGAACCGGGACTACGGATGGCTCAGGTTGAGTTGGAGAAGGCGAAAGCAGGGGAGAAGCGGTCGGACTGGCAGAGGCTGCTGGATACGCTGGCGGAGACAGATGGTGAGGTTGAGCCGGGGCAGATGGAGGTGGATCTGAAGCTGGCGGGTGAATTGTATGGGATGCGCAGGGATTCTGATGAATGGTATGTGATTTACAGTAGACGGCGGATTCTGGAAATGAGGAAGGAAGCTGGTCGGAGGTGTCTGGCAGCGTTTGATATTGGGACGACTACCATTGCGGGGTATTTGCTGGATGGTGCGGATGGGAGGACTCTGGCAGTTGAGAGCAGGATGAATCCGCAGGCGCAGTATGGTGCGGATGTGATCATGCGGGCGAATTATGCGCTGGAGCATGGAACAGAAGCGTTAAGTATGTGTGTTCGGAAAGCGGTTAATGAGATGTTGGGAAGTCTGGCAGAGGATGCAGGGATAAGGAGAGAGGATGTTTTTCAGGTGTGTGTTGTGGGAAATACCTGTATGCATCATCTGTTTCTGGGGATTTCTCCGGCTTCGCTGGTACATGCGCCCTATATTCCGGCTGTGAGTGAGAGGCTGGTGCTGAATGCGGGGGATTATGGTCTGGCTGTGCAGGAGCGTGCAGAGTTGATCATGCTTTCGGATATTGCAGGATATGTGGGAGCGGATACCTGTGGATGTCTGCTGGCTATCAGGCAGGATCAGCAGGAAGAGATTTCTCTGATGATAGATATTGGAACGAATGGTGAGATGGTTCTGGGAAACAGGGAGCGGATGGTGACCTGTTCTACTGCGGCCGGGCCTGCTTTTGAGGGTGCGAAGATTGAGTGTGGAATGCGTGGCGCGGCCGGGGCTGTGGATCATGTGAAGTATGAGGATGGGAAGTGGAACTATACAACTGTTGGGAATAAGCCGGCGGTTGGTTTGTGTGGTTCGGGATTGATCGATCTGGTGGCGGGTCTTCTGGATGCTGGAATGCTGGATGAGAATGGTGTGCTGAGAAGCGGACAGGAGAAGCAAGGTGTGTTTATTCTGGTACCGCCAGAGCGGGGCGGTAATGAGAGAGGAGTTTATCTGACGCAGAAGGATCTCGGAGAGGTTCAGCTTGCGAAAGCTGCGATTGCAGCGGGAATTCAGATGCTTATGGAGCGGATTGGGATTACAGAAGATGATATCTGTTCGGTATATATTGCAGGTGCTTTTGGCAACTATATGGATCCGGTCAGTGCCGGGAAGATTGGCTTGCTTCCGGCGATGCTTGTGAAGAAAGTGAAACCAGTGGGAAACGCTGCTGGTGAGGGTGCGAAGATCGCACTTGTGAATGAGAAGGAAATGCTAGAGATGGATGAGCTGGTGAGAAAGATTGAATTCGTTGAACTGGCTGCTTCGGCTGATTTTCAGGATCATTTTATTGATGAACTGGGATTTGAGACAGGTGAATGATTTTATCCGCCTGATGAGGTTGCTATAGATTATACAAGAGAGTAAGGGGTTAGATTATGGATATAAAAAAAATAGAGCAAATGGGAATGGAGCAGGGGTTTTCGCATGTGGTGTTGCTAGATTGTGATACGATTGAGCTGAAGCCGGAGGTTCGACAGATGTGTGCAGCAGATACCTGTCATAAGTATGATAAGTGCTGGAGCTGTCCTCCGGGATGTGGCTCTCTTGAGGAATGTGAAGCGAAAGTCCGGCAGTATAAGTATGGGATTATTGTTCAGACAGTTGGTGAATTGGAGGATATTTTTGATGGCGAGGGAATGATGGAAACGGAAGCCAGACATAAGGAGTATTTTGTGGAATTTGAGAAGAAACTTCGGGAGATTTATCCGGATATGCTGGCGATTGGTGCGGGATGCTGTACGAAATGTAAGGTCTGTACTTATCCGGATGCTCCATGCAGGTTTCCGAAACAGGCTTTCTCATCGATGGAGGCTTACGGGATGCTGGTAACACAGGTCTGCCAGGCCAATGAGCTACAGTATTATTATGGGGATTGTACGATTGCTTATACGAGCTGTTACCTTCTGGAATAACATTTTAGCCGAATCAGGTAAGTCCCCTGTGGAGCAGTTATTTGGTGTAGCGAAGCGGATTACGAATATCTGCTTGATTTAAATCAAGTAAATTCTCTGGTTACTGTTCACTGGTAATATCCCGCGAGGTGTTTTTTGTGAGCGAAGGTCACAGAAAACCCGAGATATACCGCGCGAATTTATGCGATTAGCATAAATTCTGTGCATCGCGAAGCGTGTTACTGAGAACGGAGTGAACAGTAACATTCTCTGTGGAGGTTGCGGAAGGGGAAGTCAGTTTTCGTTGTAAATAACAGTGAGATATGATAAAATACAGATATTGAAAGCGCAGAGCGTGTTTGAAAAAACAAAAAATCCTTCGCCGCAGGGCGGGGGATTTTTGGCAGAAGGTATTAAGGGTGGCTTGAGGATATGACAGTACTGGAACAGTTAAGAAAAACAATTGAAGACGGACATCCGGGGGAGACAGAGAAGCTGGTGAGGGAGGCATTGAAGCAGCATATTCCTGCAGGGCGGATTGTGGAAGAGGCCATGACTCCGGCTATGCGAACAGTGGGGGAGAATTACAAATCCAATGGTGCGGATATTATTAAAATTCTGGCAGCAGCCCGAAGTGTGCGTAAGGGTTTTGAATTGTTGGAGGAACAGGACTCGCAGTTTGGCAGGAGGAATATCGGAACTGTGATCCTTGGAACGGTGGAAGGTGATCTGCATGATGTAGGTAAGAATCTGGTTGCGATCATGTTTCGTAGTGCCGGATTTAAGGTGATTGATCTGGGAGTGGATATTTCTGAGAAGCAGTTTCTGCGTGCAGTGAAACAGAATCCGGATGTGTCGATCGTGTGTATCTCCTCGCTTCTGAGTACTTCAATCCCGGAGATGGAGCAGGTGGTGAAGTCTCTGAAACGAAGCAACAGTAAGCATAAATTTAAGATTATGGTTGGTGGAGGTGCAGTAACGGAGCAGCTGGCGAAGAATATGGGAGCAGATGCCTATACAGAGAACTGTATTGAGGCTGTGGAAGTTGCGAAGACGTTTATTGTGTGAGAACCGGGCTGACAGGTGCGTATGAGAAAGACATAGTGTGAGTTAAATTGCTATAGAATTGACTGGTAAAATAGGTGCTTCAATTATGTGACAGGAGGATTGTAGACTTGCAGCTGTCATCAGTTTATTTATATGAAAAAATAAAAGAGAAATATGAAATTACGGAAAGGGGAACTTTATCCGGTTCAGACGGATATCTGCGCCCTTTTTTGTGTTATGAAAAAAAAGAAACATTTCGGCAGGGGCATGTTTATGTGGTGCAGAGATGTGCTAAAGAGTGGGAACCTGCAGTTCTGACTGCTGAAAATATATTCTGGGTATTTTGTGGGAGAGAGAAAATTGATGCTGCATCAGAAGAGTTTCAGCAGATTCCGTATATTCATATTGCACTTGAAAGTCTGGAAGAAATAGCAGAATTTATGAATGATGTGCAGGAGATTTTTGATGCGGCTGATGAATGGGAACGGAAGCTCCATAATTTGATGTTAGAACATGCCGGAATGGACAGGCTTTTGCAGGTGACATCGGAATTTCTGCAGAATCCGATGACTGTAACAGGACTGGATTTTACCTTCGTGGCGGAAGCGGGAAGCGAGTATCTGCCGCCGAGGGCGCGGCTGTATACAGACGACGGGTTGAATATGGAATATGTAAATGCACTTTTGCAGAATGAGACTTATCGAGATATGGCAGATACGCATGAATATGTGATGTTTCCGGCTTACATCAGTGGATGTCGTTCGATGAACAGAAATCTGTTTGTGGATGGGAAAGCAACTCACAGGCTGGTTCTGACTGAGTGCAGATCAGAGATTACACTGAGAGTTATCTGTGTACTGGATATTCTGGTGGAGAAACTGGAGTATCTGCTTGCGCATGAAGCGGAGGAAGAAGATCCGGATAGGGATATGGAGCAGATTTTTGTGAGAATTCTGTCGGACAGGACTGCGGATTATATGCAAGTGAGCAGAGAACTGAGTGAACTGGGATGGAGCGGAAATCATGAATATATGTGCCTGATCCTGCAGATTACCTATCTGAATCAGCAGAATCTTTCCACAAAGGCAATCTGCCGATATATTAAGAAGAAATTTGAGGATTCTGTGAGTTTTCTTTATCAGGATGAAATTGTGGCATTTTTTGACCTTACCAGACTTGGAAAAAGTCAGGAGGAAGTAGCCGGAAAACTGGTTTATTTTATCAGGGATACTTATCTGAAAGCCGGATACAGCAGGGTGATGACAGGACATATGAATCTGAGACGGCAGTATGTGCAGGCGAAGACGGCTCTGGATGTAGGAAGCCGTAAGAAGCCTTATCTGTGGATTCATTATTTCGGTCAGGTGGCACTGACCTATATTCTGGAACAGGCAACAAGAAGACTGCCGGGAACAATGATCTGTCATGAAGGGCTGCTGGAATTGAAGAAGCATGATGAGGAGAATCAGACTCAGTACATGGAGACATTGAGAGTGTATCTGGAGCAGCATCTCAGTGCAACCCAGGCGGCAAGGGAATTGTTTATCCACCGCAGTACGTTTCTTTACAGGCTGGACAGGATTAAGGAAATCCTGCAGTCGGAGCTGGATGATCCGGAGGAGATTTTTTATCTGGAATTGTCATTCAGGCTGCTGGAGCAGGAGCAAGAGAAAGAATAGTACGGGAACAGAATAGTGCAGATATCTGGAAAGGTCAATTATTTGTGGAGGGAGATGTTTTGATAAAAAAATTCAGGTACGCTTGAGCGTACCTGAATAAATGTTAAAAGAGATATTATGTTATTTAGCTTCTTCTTCGGCAGCAGCCTCTTCTTCAGCTTCCAGAGCCGGGTCTACGTGAACGGCGGCTACGGATACAACTGCAGCTTCAAGGTCTGTCTTTAAGTCTACATCTTTGTCCTGGGCGATGGCGAGGTCTTTGACTTTGATTACGTCGCCGACTTTCATGTCACCGACATCTACCATAATTTTGTCTACCAGTGCTGATGGGAGAGCTCTGAAGGAGATTTCTTCCAGATGCTGCTGTAATACACCGGCTTCCAGTTTGTCGTGGTTTACAAGTACGATCTCTGCTACGGAATGTACTTTCTCGTTGCTTACCAGTGCCTGGAAATCTATTTCATCCACCTGTCCTTTTAACGGATTGAACTGAATCTCTTTGATCAGTACGTCATATGACTGACCATCTACATCCAGCATAATCTGGCTTCCTTTGTTACTTGTCTTGAGAAGTTTCTCGACAGCAGATTTCTCGATTTTAACAGGAAGAGAACCTTCCATCTCTCTGCCAAATACGTTACCTGTAACGTAGCCTTCTCTTCTTAATCTTTTGGCCTTTGTGTCCATTGTTCTTTTTTCAGCTTTTAAAGTATTCATTTGACTTTTCCTCCATTTTACAGCTGAGGTGACACGCTTGACACTATCTTTAATTTATGAGCATCCGAAATGCTCCAGGTGGTGTTAAGTATTTTTGAGTATTCAGTTGTTTGTTCTTTATCTTTGTTACAGCTGTATTATAACACGCTAGAAATAAAATGCAAGAGGAAAATGTGAAGAGTTTGTGAAATTTAAGTAAACACAAACAAAGCCCTCCGGAAGTGACCGCTTCCGGGGGCTTTGCATTTAATCTAATTAATCATTAATTACAGAGTATCATTTCTTCTGATATAACCAGGCTGTTCAGCCGGGGAAACGATTTCTTTTTTATGAATGAGGTTTGCCCATTTGTCAACTACTTCATTCTCTACGTGAACACCCTCACCTACAGTAACTTCAGCGAGAACAACACTGTTTCTTACAACAGCACCTTTTTTAATGACGCATCCACGACCGATTACGGAATTCTCAACAGTACCTTCAATCTGGCAGCCGTTGGAGATTACGGAATTCTTCACATCTGCAGTATTGAAATACTGAGTCGGGCAGGAATCATTGGTACGTGTATAGATTGGCCAGTTATCATGGAAAAGTTCCTGAGCTGACTTGTAATTAAGGAGAGCCATGTTTGCAGCATAGTAACTTGGGAAGTCTGTAATGCTTGCAAAGAATCCCTTGTGTGCAACGCCGCGGATGTCCAGAGTTTCGCATTTATCATTCAGGATGTCTGCCAGTGTATACATGGAAGAAAGATTCTTGGCTTCTTTGATCAGGCTGATGAAAAGCTCTGTTTTCATAACACAGGTATCCATATAAACATACTGATTCTTCTTATTACCATGATTCGGTTCGATGGATTCCACACCTTTCTGGCGGTTCAGTCCCAGAACATTACAGGTAAGATAAGCCTCTTTTGCGTTATCAACAGCGTGATAAAGCAGGGTAACATCTGCACCGGACTCAATGTGTGTATGTAAAAACTGGTCAAAATCAATTGAATAAACCATATAGCTCGGGGCAATGACAACATACGGATGATTCATTCTGCTGAGGGACTCCATGTTGTCCAGATAGCAGGAGATATCGGTGTTATAGATATCATTGTCATTATTGTGCTCTGAGAAGAGAAGCTGAAGTTTGCCGCTCTTGGAGTTGATGTTGTAATGACGTCCTGTTCCAACGTGTTCTACAACAGAACGGGGTTTATTATTGATATAGACCTGAATACGGTCAATGTCGCTGTTGGTCATATTGGAGATAGGGAAGTCAATGACTCTGTATCTGCCAAGGAAAGAAAACGCACCGATTGGGCGATAATCCTGCATACCATCTACATAAATATTTCTCCCGGAAGAGTTTACGATTCCAAATGCCTTATACATATTATTCTGCCCCCTTTACGCGTTTCGCTACAAGCTCAATGTGCTCACTGTCTGCGGCACCGACAACTGCACCTTTACCGATGCGGACACCGTCAGCTACAAGTGCACGCTGAACAACGGCGCCTTCTTCTACAACAACACCCGGCATCAGTACACTGTCGATAATTCTGGCACCTGCACCAATCTTAACACCTGTAAAGAGAACGGAATGCTTAACTTCGCCCTGAACAACACAGCCCTGTGTGATATATGCATCTTTAACATCTGCTTCTGCGCTGATGTACTGTGGAAGTGCGGTAACATCTTCTGTATAAATCTTCCATGACGGATCACCCAGATCCAGTTCATTCTTGGAACTTAACAGATCCATGTTTGCTTCCCAGAGAGAGTCGATGGTACCAACATCTTTCCAGTATCCTTCAAATTTATATGCATAAAGAGTTCTGTTATCGTTAAGCATAGTAGGGATGATATCCTTACCGAAGTCATGGCTGGAATCCGGATTCTTGATATCAGCCATCAGCATCTTGCGGAGGAGTTTCCAGGTGAAGATATAGATACCCATGGATGCAAGGTTGCTCTTCGGATGCTCAGGTTTCTCTTCGAATTCTACGATACGTCCGGATTCATCAGTATTCATGATACCAAAACGGCTTGCCTCTTTCATCGGAACTCCGATAACTGCGATGGTTGCATCTGCCTTTGCTTCTTTGTGGGCTGCAAGCATCTTGTCATAGTTCATTTTATAAATATGGTCACCGGAAAGAACAAGAACGTATTCAGGATCAAATTTATCAATGAAATCAATATTCTGGGAGATTGCATCTGCAGTTCCGCGATATACATTCAGATTCTCATCTGCTTTCTCACGTGGAGGAAGAACGTAAACACCGCTGTTTTTAGCATCAAGACCCCAGCGTCCGCCGGCTGCCACATAACTGTTCAGCTGGATTGATTCATACTGTGTAAGTACACCTACAACATCAACGCCACTGTTGGCACAGTTGCTTAAAGGAAAGTCTACGATACGATATTTACCGCCGTATG
Organism: Blautia sp. ZXY-1-B12; assembly: GCF_056339915.1. Lineage (NCBI taxonomy): Bacteria > Bacillati > Bacillota > Clostridia > Lachnospirales > Lachnospiraceae > Blautia > Blautia sp. ZXY-1-B12. The sequence continues at coordinate 10,698 of NZ_JBWJVP010000092.1, forward strand.
AAACGGCCGGCTTTGCCACTTTATTGGTAAGATCATGCAGACGGCTGCCACGACCGCCGGCCAGGATCATGGCCAACATACTATTTTGTTTCATAATAGTGAACCCTCGCTTTCATTTGTTAGGTAATATTATACATTTTTTCCTGACATTTTTCCATAGGTTTCTGAAAAAAATATGTAAAATTTTCGCTACAAGTCAAGTAAAATCGACGAAAAAATATACATTATATACAAATATCGAGTGGAATTGTAAGACGGGAGGCTGCAGTTATATGTAAATTATGCTGATATATGAATTCTTATTAATTCTACGGAGTACTGCAGACAATCCAATCCATCAGAGAGTAAAGGTCACAGTAACCTGGAATTAGTTACTGTCCACTCCGTTCACAGTAACATAGCCAAAATTCATTCCAGATTGCCTGTGGCAATGGAATTTTGGCTTGTATGTCTCGGGATTTTGGCATATTCATGCCAAAACACCTTGCGGGATAGTGGTGTGTGAACAGTAACTGGAATTACTTTAGTTGTATAAATTTAAGTGAAACAGGTGGACGTATAATAATTCTTACGCTATAATAGGTAAGAATTTATGTTGCTGTGAGCGAAGCAAACGGTAACAGATTTGAAGAAACGTAACTGTGAAAACAGTGAACAGTAACAACAGTTACAGAGAAACAGAGGTTATCACGTGAGTAAAAGAGAAGATTATAAACGATTTATCGTATTTTGTCTGGCGAGTCTCGTGGTTCTGGCACAGGCGGCGGTCTTTGCATGGGTGTGGTATTCCGTTTACAGAGGACAGATCGACGAGCCTTTCTGGCGCAAAGGTAACTGGGTACTGATCGCAATCTACGGTCTGATGTTTGCCCTGTTTGCCAAATTGTACGGAGGACTTAAGGTTGGATATCTTAAGAGGATTGATGTATTTTATTCGCTGACACTGGCACTTTTGTGTACCAATGTGGTGGAATATCTGGAGATCACCCTGATCAACAGGTGGTTCCTGAGCGTATGGCCTATGATCGAGATGACAGGAATACAGCTGGTGCTGATCATTATCTGGATATTTGGTTCAAGGTATATCTATTCCGGACTTTACCGCGCACGCCGGCTTCTGGTCATTTACGGTGACCGGGATCCGGGGGACGACCTGATCCATAAGATGAATTCCCGAAAGGACAAATATGACATCAGCGGCAAGGTACACATCAGTGTGGGAGAAGAAAAAATCCATCAGATGATGCAGGATTATGACGGCGTGATCATCTGGGATCTGCATTCAACAGAGAGAAACCGTTATCTGAAATACTGTTTTGCACATTCTGTCCGATGCTATGTGAGTCCGAAGATTTCGGACATCATTCTTATGGGAAGTGAACGCATCCATCTTTTTGACACACCGCTTCTGGTATCCAGAAATATGGGACTGGCAGTAGACCAGCGTGCTGCAAAGAGAGTTATGGATATTCTGATCTCAGGGATCGGCATTATAATCACTTCACCGATCATGCTGATCATAGCGATTGCGGTAAAAGCATACGACAGAGGTCCGGTGTTTTATTTTCAGGACCGTCTGACATTGGGTGGAAAGCCCTTTAAGATCTGTAAATTCCGCAGTATGTGCGTAGATTCGGAGAAAAACGGTGCAAGACTGGCATCCAAGCATGATTCCCGTATCACACCGGTAGGTCATGTGCTGAGAAATCTTCATCTGGATGAGCTTCCTCAGCTTTTCAATGTATTTAAGGGAGATATGTCTCTGGTAGGTCCGCGTCCGGAACGTGAAAGTATCATGCTTGAGTATGAGAAAGAGCTTCCGGAATTCTATTATCGTCTGAAAGTTAAAGCAGGTCTTACCGGATATGCGCAGGTCTACGGTAAGTATAATACAACTCCTTATGACAAATTAAAGCTGGATCTGTTTTATATTGAGAATTATTCCTTCCTGCTGGATATCAAGCTGATCTTTATGACAGTTAAAATCTTTTTCCAGAAAGAAGTATCTGAGGGAGTAGATGACAGACAGGTAAATGCGTTGAAGGATTCCGGGAAAAACGCCGGAGTGTCAGAGAATAAAACGGAGGAATGACAATGAATAAACCGCTGGTATCTGTGATCATGCCGGTTTACAACGGAGAAAAATATATTAGAAAGGCTGTGGAATCCGTCTATGAACAGGGAGTTTCGCTGGAACTTCTGGTGATCGATGACGGTTCTACAGACCATACAGAGGAAGTCCTGTCTGCCTATGAGGGCAGACAGGACTTTCGGTATATTAAGAATGAACAGAATATGGGAGCTGCAGGCTCCAGAAACAGAGGAGTCGGGCTGGCACAGGGAACCTACATTGCTTTTCTGGATGCAGATGATTGGTGGGAGTCAGGCAAGCTGAAAGAACAGCTGAAACGTCTGGAAGAGACAGGATACGTGCTGTGTTCTACAGGGCGGGAACTGATGAAAGCGGACGGAAGCAGTACAGGACGGACAATCCCTGTAAAAGAGAAGATCACCTACAGAGAACTTCTGAAACATAACAGCATCAACTGTTCTTCGGTAATACTCAGAAGGGATGTGGCGCGTGAATTTCCCATGGAGCATGACGACAGCCATGAGGATTATATCACCTGGCTGAAAATCCTGCGAAAATACGGCTGTGCTGCCGGAATCAACAAACCCTATCTGAAATACCGTCTCAGCGAAGGCGGCAAATCCAGAAACAAACTGAAATCAGCAGCCATGACTTACAATGTCTACAGATACGCCGGTTACGGCAGGATCAGAAGCTGTATTTTTTTCTGTTCTTATGCTGTACATGGAATATGGAAATATTGCTACTGTTCACTTCGTTCACAGTAACGTAGCCAAAATTCATTCCAGATTGCCTGCGGCAATGGAATTTTGGCTTGTATGTCTCGGGATTTTGGCATATTCATGCCAAAACACCTCGCGGGATAGTGGTGTGTGAACAGTAACAAAATATTTCCATTGACCGAAATGTTAAGTTTCTATTCCATAAATCGTAAAAATATGTTATGCTTGTTGCAGTAAATATGACTTTGCGGTTAATTGCCCGTTACATTGCTGTGCGTTTTTTTGTCTGCCGGTCATCTCTGAAGAATCTGGCAGAATGGGGTTGTATGTTCACACAGCAGAAGTCAGAAATATGATTAGAGGATAGTACTTAAACATGAAAATAAAAAAAGAGAGAGCGGCGGTGCCGTACTCCTGCCTGATTGATAACATTAAAGTTTTGCTTATCTTTCTGGTAGTATTTAACCATATTATTGCATTTAACCTTGTAAAGGTAGACACTGTAGTGAGATATGTGTGGTATGCGATCACGATTTTTCACATGCCTGCATTTGTTTTTATTTCAGGATATCTGTCAAAGAAACCTCAGAATGTGCTGAAGAATTTTAAGAACCTGCTGATCCCTTATGTTCTGGGATATACCTTAACCTGGTATTCACAGATATGGCTGGGCAGATCTGTAGATTATGAGATACTGCGTCCTACCGGAAGTGTCATGTGGTATATACTGGCACTGTTTATTTACCGCCTTACCATTGAGGCCCTGGGTAAGATCAGATTTATTGTTCTGCTCAGTATCCTGTTCGCATTATGGGCAGGAACCAGACCGGAATTTACCACATTCCTGTCATCATCAAGAATCGTGGTATTTTTCCCGTTCTTTGTTGCGGGGTATCTCTGGAAGAGTGAATATATCACAGCAATCCGTAAATTTAAGGGAAAATGGATTCTGGTGGCAATCTCCGGAGTCCTTTTGTGGGCGATACCGAATTATATGATCCCAAATGAAATGGGAATTGCTATTTTCCGAGGTAATCATGGATATCAGCTCTGTGGCCTGACGGATCCTCAGGGAGTGATCCTCAGACTGCTGATGTATCTGGTATCTTTCGTAGTTGTCTATACGATGCTTGCGTTAGTGCCGGACATCAAACTGCCACTCACCTATGTGGGACGACATACAATGGGAATTTATTTCTTCCATTATCCGATCATGATCATTATGAATGGTTTATACATCCTGATGCTTCCTGCAATGAACAATGTATGGGTGCTTCTGGGAGTATCACTGGTATTTGTACTTGTACTGGGAAGTCTGCCTGTGGATCTGCTCTATACGGGTGTTCTGAATCTGATCGCATTTATCCTGATCAAGAAGGATAAGACAGTCAGAGATGAAGGTCTGGAAGAAGAGTATGACAGCGAATATGATGAATATGAACTTCTCAGAAGAAAGAAAGCCATCGCAGAGCTTGCGGCAACGCTTGATTCAGAGAGTGAGCAGGACGGACATGTGGAGAAAGTAAATATGGACGAGGATATACCGGATCATACTTCTTCTGACAGGCATGAAGGCTTCAGCAATGTGGCCGGCATGGAGCTGGAGATTGAAGAGGATAATCTGGATGATATCCCTGATGAACTGATCAAAGGGGAAGAGGAGCTTTCGCTGGAAGACCTGATCCAGGAACTGGAAGCTACTACCAGAACGATGGACGACAATAAAGAACCATAAACACAAAGGAAGAGTTTTGAGATACAAAAACAGTATTTCAAAACTCTTCTTTTTGTAAAGTTAATGCGAATTTAACATTTTTGTAACGGACAGGTGACGGAAGTTGGGAAGTATGATATAATCAAAGTATCTATCGTATGGAGGTTACTGTGAACGGAGTGAACAGTAACGTATGGAGCAGGAAAACTGTTCGGCAAAATAAGAATATTTTTTTCAGGGGAGTTATGACGAAAGAATGAAGAGAGTAATCACATATGGCACTTTTGATCTTTTTCATAAAGGCCACTACAATATTATCAAAAGAGCAAAAGCACTTGGTGATTATCTGATCGTAGGTGTCACAAGTGAGAGCTTTGACATTGAGCGGGGCAAACTCAATGTGCGGGACAGCCTCATTAAGAGAATCGAGAATGTGCGGAGGACCGGGCTGGCAGATGAGATCATCATTGAGGAATATCAGGGACAGAAGGTCAATGACATCATTAAGTATGATATTGATGTCCTGGTGGTAGGATCTGACTGGAGAGGGAAATTCGATTACCTTAAGAACTACTGTGATGTAGTTTATCTGGAAAGGACCAAGAATATTTCCAGTACAAAGCTTCGCAGTGAAGGTGTTATCTTTAATATGGGAATCGTGACGGATGACATCCGGGATAATGATTTTGTGGAGGAATCCAAATATGTCAGCGGAGTTCATGTGGAACGTGTATTCAGCGAGGATCACGAGACTGCACAGAGATTCTGTGATAAATATGAGTTAGGTTCCTGCTGGAGCAGCTATGATGAATTTCTGGCAGATGTAGATATTGTTTATATCAAGACATCGCTGAACCGGAGAGCAGAATATATCGAGCGAGCGCTGAAAAAAGGAAAATATGTGATCAGTGATTCGCCCATGACACTTTCCTCAGAGAAACTGCGCTACCTGTTTCAGGTGGCAAGGGAGAACAATGTGGTTCTCATTGAACGGACCACACTGGTCTACCTGCGGGCGTTTAATCAGCTGGTATGGCTGGTACACAGTAACCTGGTGGGAGATCTGGTAAGTGTCAAATGTGCAATCTCCCAGGATGATTTCGAGGGCGGCAGGACTTTTAATGAGACGGTCTGCACAGCTATCTGTGCAGTACTGAAACTGCTGGGAAAAAAATGCCAGGATATCAACACTAATGCGGTCCGCAATCAGGAAGGCCGTTTTGTATATGATATGATTTCCATGAAATACGCCGGTGCACTGGCGACTATTGAGATCGGAACAACGGTTGACATTGAGAATGAACTTGTGATCATCGGAAGCAACGGCAGGGTAACTATCCCTAATGACTGGTGGAACACCGGATACTTTGAAGCCAATATTTCAGGAAAAGAATTTCTGAAAAGGTACAGCTTTAACTTCGAGGGAAATGGTTTCCGCTATCTGCTGCAGGAGCTGATGATCATGATCAGAGACAAACGGACAGAATGTACCCGGCTTTTCTATGATGAGTCGGTAAAAATAATAGAAATTTTGGAAACAATCAACAGAAAGGACAATTCATGACGGAGAAACAGAAATACCTCCTGAAGCTTTTCAGGGAGGTTGATGAAATCTGCAGAGAACATAACCTCAGATACGTGCTGGCAGGAGGCTCCCTGATCGGAGCTCTCAGACATGAGGGATTTGTTCCCTGGGATGATGATGTAGACCTTTATATGCCACGTCCGGACTGGGAGAAATTCATAGAGATATGCAAAACAGAACTCCCGCCTGACAGAGAGATACAGTGTTCGGAGGTGGACAGAAACTATACAAATTCATTTCCGCGCTACGCATCCACCAATACCTGTGCCATCCATAAGAGCCAGATTATCGGGAAGGACTGCGGCGGAGAGATCATAGACATTCTTACACTGGATCCTGTTCCGGCTGACGATAAAGAATACGAGAAATATAGAACACACATGATGATCTACTCAGATCTTATCAATATTTCCGTAGGCTACAGCGACCGCTGGGAGATACCTGCATCCATGTATCTGAAGTATCTTCTTTCTTATATTTTTCTTGGCAAAAAAAGAACACTGGCAAAGCTTGAGAAGATCATGTTCTCTTATAAAGAAGAGGAATGTGACCGTTATGCCATGCGCTGGGGCGGCTGCCCGTTTCTTTTCGATAAGGATATGATGTTCCCTGTAAAGGAGGGCATCTTTGAGGGAAAAAAGGCAATGATCCCAAATAAGTGCAGTGACTATCTGATCTGGCATTATGGAGACGAGTGGTCATATATGCCTCCTCATGATAAGAGGGAGGGTCATGTAGCAGTGTGTGTAGATGATCTTCCTTATCAGGAGCTACGTGAAGAATACATGCCGAAGATCAATAAGGAAAGATTGCGCTGGGACAGTGTGTTCCGAAAGTTCTACAATATGCGCATTGCGAAAAAAAGCCATAAGGTCCGCCAGGATGGGCTTGCAATGAAAGCCCGCGCTGTTGCACTGGATCTGCAGGGAGCGATCGATGAATCAGGACTTAAGATCAGTGAGCTGGTGGAAAGCAGATCTTTCCGTAAACTGAGTGCACTTTTTGGCTCTTATTATAAGAATCAGCTCAGTGCTGACTTTATCGGAAGGGAAGACTATACCAATATTTATGCCTTTTATCATCCGATACTTGTGGAAATACCGGATGATATATTCTATGCAGCAATGCTGACTCTGTTTTATACAGAACGTGTATCAAAGGCATATAGAATGCTGCAGATCCGTAAGCAATGGGATCATCTGAGTCCTGAGATGGAGGGACTGAAAGAAGATATTGAGCTTTTCCGGAAAGCAGCGGATCACTATGAGTTTCACAGGATGAAGGAAGCAGAGCAGATCATCAGCGACCTTTTGCAGAAATATCCGGGACATCCGGGATTTATGAAATTTAAGTGCAGGTTCCTGATGGAGGATGCGGGAGAGAACCGGGTCGAAGCAGAACGTTTTCTTGATAAAGCTCTTAAGATGTTTCCTGAGGATGGTTATTTCCTGAAATATAAGGCAGATATCTTCTGGATGGATGGCGAGATGCAGAAAGCGGCAGAGCTTTATCTTCAGGTAAAGAATAAGACAACTAACGGAATTGTATGGATGGAGATGGACAGATTCTTCAGAGGATACAAATCTGAAATCCTGAAAAGCTGTGAAGAGCTTATTGCAAACCACAACAAGAAGGAGGCGCTCGCATTGATGGAGCTGTGGAGTCGTCTGATACCTGAGGATGATGATATCCAGGGAGCATTATATCTGGCAAAAACAGTGTGTGCACGTACGCAGAGCGAGATAGAGAAAGAAATCGGTGAAATCCGGGCTGTGATCGGCACACAGATGATCACGCCAGTCAGTGTGGAGAAAAATCCGGGAAAAAGCAGAAAACAGATAAAATCAGATAGAACATCAGATGAAACATCGGCTGATGATGTGAATAAAAAAGTATCAGATCCGTCAGCAGAAACTGAAGAAGTTAAAGCGTCGGCGGATATACAGGTTAAAGTTTCAGAAGAACATAAGATGTACAGGAAAGCTCTTACAAGAGCATGGAAGCGGCTGGGGTATTCCGATGAGCTTGCAGAACTGCGCACCCAGATCATCTGTACAGGTGAGGAGAGCGAACTGGAGTGGCTTGCAGAACAGGTACGAAACCGTCAGTTTCGCAGAGAAGAGAAAGCCTGCGCTTATAAGCTGGTGGGTGATGTCAGGATGAAACAGGGACAGACCAGGGAGGCTTTTGCAAATTATAAGAAAGCACTGGAATATGAGATGCCTTCTTATGTAAGAACAGAGCTGTACCGTATTTTTATCAATGATCTGAACGATGGCAGCAGACAGGCGAAAAGCTTTGGAAAGAAGACGGATATTACAGTTGTGCTTGATAAATGGCTTGATAAATATGAAAGTATTGAAGATATTAAGAAGATCGTGCAGACTGTAACTGTTAAGTGACATCAATAGAAATGGAGTAAAGAGTTGAACAAAAAACAAAAGGTGATTTTATCATTATTACAGGAAATCGATGAAATATGCCGCCGGAATAAAATAGAATATTACCTCTCTCCACGACTGACACTCTGCGCAGTGGAAGGGCATCCTTTTCCACAGAATCCCATGTTTGGAGTTGTGCTGATGAAAACAGCGGATATGGAACGGTTCCGTCTGGCTGTGGATGAAGATCCAAGGGAAAAGAGAGCACTGGAATCAATGAAGAGCCACAAATGGTTCTCAGGATTTTATCTGAGATACACCAATACAGATACTCTGTGCCTGAATCTGGACAACACCAGAGACTACGCATTCCCGGGAATAGGAGTCAGTATTTTTCCGCTCAGAACGCCGGCAGCTTCTGTAAAAGCAGAACGCAGATTATCCAGAGATGAGAATGCATGGACAGAGCTCTGTCATATCAACTATGCAGATAGAAATTTCAGGAGCAGGGTGAACCGTACAATTATGCGGCTGCAGTGCATGATAACCGGGCGCCAGGGACAGGCTGCACATTTATATGATAAATTTATTAAACTTCATCAACAGCCTGATGCAGATAAGTATATTCTTAAGAGAAGAAAACAGACAACAGTTTTCCCTGCGGAGATTTTTGCAGAGAGCAGACGGGTAATGTTAGAGGGTGTAGAACTTCAGGTTCCTGCAAAAACAGCAGAGTACCTTACTGTAAGCTATGGTAAGAATTATAAAGATGTAAAAGAGCCTCGTTATGTTACACCTATTGCACTTGCAGTCAGTGCGAGAGTAAGTTATACACAGTTCTGGAAGGAAGCCGGCAACTTCGAGAAATATTGTAAGGAACGAATGAAAAATGCCCGCAAGCTTGCAAGAAGCAGAAGACATAAAGACTATTTTAATGAATGCTGGGATTATGTTGAGTTCTGTGGGGAACGCATGAATATGGGTGTTGCTTATGAAAAGCAGAAGGATTATATCAAAAACCTGTATAAAAATGAAGATTACATGACACTTGAGAAGGTATTCCGTCCATACTTTAAGATGATGCAGAAGAGTCTGCAGAAAAACGAACTCTTTGCAGAGGATGAGGAGATCTTTGATATTTATATAGACGTACTGGAAAAAACAGGAAAGACAGTACAGAGGGGTAAGATCGGTACGCTGATCTGACGGGAGGAAAAATGAAGCTTTCAGATTATATTGTTACGTTTTTACAGAAAAAAGGAATCCGTCATTTCTTTGGATACCAGGGAACCATGATCGCACATCTGGTAGATTCCATTGAAAGAAATCCGGAGACAGAGAATCATTCCAGTTACAATGAACAGGGGGCAGCTTTCGCAGCCTGCGGATATGCACAGGCGAAGGAAGAATGTGCCTGCGCCTATGCTACCAGCGGACCTGGAGCCATCAATCTTCTGAGTGGTGTGGCAGATGCCTATTATGATTCCCTGCCTGTGATCTTTCTCACAGGACAGCTGAACACTTATGAGTATTCAGGAATCAAGGGGCTGCGTCAGCAGGGATTTCAGGAGACAGATATTGTGGCAATGGCGAAACCGATCACCAAATATGCTGTCCAGATACGAAACCCTGAGGACATTGTGGAGGAATTAAATAAAGCATACCATATTGCAACCACAGGACGCAGAGGACCGGTGCTTATCGACCTTCCCATGAATATTCAGAGAAGTGAAGTGGAGAACCCGGTCTATGATATGACTTTTGAGGACAAACACACAGATGTAGTCGCAGCACAGCAGGCGGCAGATACGATCCTGGAGGCACTGGAACAGGCAAAACGACCGGTGATCATGCTGGGCCATGGCGTGGACAGCAGCTTCAGCCAGCAGAAACTGATCCGCTTTGCACAGAAGAGACAGATTCCGATCATCACCAGCGTTCTGGCGAAATCAGTTCTGGGATACGACCATCCGCTGAATTTCGGGTGCATCGGCGGTGCCTATGGACACCGTTATGCAAATATGATCGCCAATGCAAAAAGCGATCTGCTTCTCTGCTTTGGCATTTCTCTGTGTACCAGACAGATCGGAACCAAAGTACATGAATTTGCCAGAGGTGCAAAGATCATACGTATAGATATTGATCCATACAATCTTCAGAGAGATATCCATGAGAATGGTGAGAATGAGGTAAAGCTTCAGGCAGAGACAGGAGCAGTGATTGATTGTCTTGCAAAAGTGGATGATCCTGATATAGAGGGTGTAAGTGACTGGTTGAATGTCTGCACAGAGATTAAAGAAAATCTTCAGGCAGTTGATGATGCCACACCAGAAAGATATCCGAACCGTATGATCGCAGACCTCAGTGATATGCTGGAGGATACCTCCGCGATCGCAGTGGATGTAGGACAGCATATGGTATGGAGTTACCAGTCATTCAAGAATCATGAAGGACAGAAACTTCTCTTCTCCGGCGGTCATGGCGCTATGGGCTATGGACTTCCGGCTGCAATAGGAGCCTATTATGCAACAGGAAAACCGACCGCCTGCATCTGCGGAGACGGTGCACTCCAGATGAATATCCAGGAACTGGAGTGGGTGAAGAGAGAGAATCTTCCTGTTAAGATCATGGTTATGAATAATGAAGCACTTGGCATGATCCGTCACCTGCAGAGAGATTATTTTGACTGTCTGTTCGCAGGAACCACAGACGGCTGCGGTTTTGCTTCCTGTAATTTCGCAGAGGTGGCAAAGGCTTACGGCATTCCCGCACTGAGAATGCTCTGCGATGCAGTCAGAGAAGAAGCACCGGAATTTCTGGAAGGGGAAGGCCCGAAACTTTTGGAAGTTATGCTGGAGCATGGAACTTTTGCATATCCCAAGACCTGTCTGGGTGAACCGATCCATAATCAGCAGCCATATGCACCGAAGGAAGTTTATGACAGACTGATGGAATTGTAGGAGTGAAGAATATATTTCGGTAATGTGGAATATATAAATATAGAAGGAATTTTTTTGCAGGCAGTCCGTTTTATGGAAGTGGGGAGATTCCCGCATGACAGAGAACAGATCTGTCTGTATTATAGATGAATAAAAAGAGGGAATACAAAATGAGCAAGGTAACAGTGATCACAGGCGGCACCTCCGGAATCGGACGCGGTATTGTGGAGAAGATACTGGCAAACTCAGCAGAAGATGATCTGATCTTTGCCACTTACGCCCACAATGCATATAAAGCCAATGAATTCTGGGACAACCTGAAACCGGAAGACCAGGAGAAGCTTATTATTCTGAAAGCGGACATGTCTTCCTATGACGATATGATAAATTTCGTCGGAGAAGTAAAAGAGAAAGCAGGACATGTAGACTGGCTGATCAGCAATGCGGGAATCAGCACTTACGATAAATTTCAGGATTACACTTTCGAGGAATGGAATAAGATCGTAAATACCAACCTGTCTGTACCTGTATTTATGATCAAAGAATTTATGTCTGTTATGACAGAAGGCGGAAGAGTACTCTTCATGGGTTCCTATGCAGGGCAGCAGGCATACTCCTCCTCTCTGGTATACGGCGTGACCAAGGCTGCCATCCACTTCCTTACCAAATCGCTGGTAAAGGAATTTGAGCCAAAAGGCATCACAGTCAATGCCATTGCCCCCGGTTTCATCCAGACGCCCTGGCATGAGAACCGCACACCGGAAAGCTACGAACGCATCAACCGCAAGATCGCACTGCACAGATTCGGTGAGATCAAAGACGTGGCAGATATGGCGTACAGTATACTTACCAATAACTACATGAATGGAAGTATTGTGGACATTCATGGTGGGTATGATTACTTCTGATAAAGTTAAAAAAAGAATCCCCGACAGATTTTTCTGGCAGAAACTTCGGTTTCTGGTGTTTCGGTTATTTTTCAGTTTGTAAATGTAACAATCTTATCATCATCCGCCACCTGAGATTCAGATTTATAGTCATTTTTCCAAACCTTACATTTGCTTTTGACAAAAGAAGAGTATTTCTTCTGTTTGACAATCTCTCCACAGGTCCATATAATGAAATACAAGACATAACTGCCAGTCTGTAGAAAGGACTGGCAGTATATGACTTTATCATAGGCAGAACGAGAGCGGAGGAGAGAAAGCTGCGTATGAAAAGATTTGATGATAAGAACGGCACAGATGATAAAAAGAAGCGAAAGCGGATTCTGTTTATGGCAGGACTAATCGCAGTGATTATCATTACAGCTGCCTTATTTTATTTTAACAGTTTTGTGATGAAAACAGAGAATTCCAGAGCCAGAGATTCTCTTCTGGAATGGACAGAGCAGAATGCAGCACTTGTCGGAAGCCGGATTGATATGTACTATGATCTTCTGGAGTGTGCGGCAGATTATATCAGTGATATGCCTTTAGATAAAGCACAGACAGAGGAGATGCTGAGGGAGAAATTTCACCGTCACACAGAGAAGTTTGATTCGCTGAAGATTATCAGTGAGGATGGCCGCTGCGTGCAGGACGGACAGGCTTATTCCCTGAAAGAATACTTCCTGATGGCTATGTTAGGTAACAGGGGTCTGGCAGAAAATGGATATTCCTACGCAGATGGAGTGATATTGTCAGTACCTGTCAAAAATGAGGCACAGCAGATTAAGGGAGTGCTCTGTGGGACGCTTCCGTGCAGCAGTCTGGACGTATATGGAAAGGCAGACCGTAGAAAAGGATATGCAGGGCTTTTTGTGATAGATAATCATGGAAAATATATTGTGTCTGATGGCGGCAATGACACTTTTGATAATGATTTCCTGACCTGGCTGGAGGGGCGTGAACTGAGTCTGCCGATTTCCGATATTAAGTCCCAGATGGACAGTGGATTCCGATATTACTTTGCAATTTCAGGTGAAGATGGAGATTATATGGTGACTGCGGCACCTGTAGACGGTAAGAAGCTGTTTGCGGTAACAATGGCTGATAACAGGTATATTCATCAGGCAGGACTCAGATACCGGATATGGGTATTTGTGATTACTCTGGTGATCATCCTGAGTCTTATAGCAGTTATTGGAGTTTATCTGTATTTCCGGCGTGAGGACAGGATCGCTATCCGCAATCTGAACCGTCAGCTTATGCTGAATGAGGAAACTTACCGCATCACAGCAAGGGAGAGTGACCTGTGTGTTTTTACTTATGATGTGGAAACAGAGCAGATACAGTTTCTGAATGACAAATATCAGAATCTGGGACTGGATCAGTCGGAACTCAGCGTACCGGTTCTGCTTCGGAAAATCAGAGAGATTAATCCGGAAACCTGTTCTGTAATCAGGGATATATTCGCCAGGGCAGATTCTGCTGAAGCTTTGCATTCACAGAAGGTGAAGGTGTGGGCAGGAGGACGTATGCGGTATCTGCAGGTCAAGACTACGAATCTGTACGATGAATCGGGAAAAGTGTCCCGTATGGTCGGCAGTATCGAGGATGTTACGGATATGGAGAATGATATGCTCAAGCTTCAGAAGGAGGCAAGGACGGATCTTCTGACAGGTGCCATGAACAGGGCAGCGGGCACATCTGCCATCAACCGGATGCTTGTGCAGGAACTTCATCCGGGATGTGTAAATACTTTTGCTATTGTGGATCTGGATAATTTCAAAACGCTCAATGATGTCATGGGACATATGTGGGGAGACAGGGCTCTCTGCGAGGTTGTCCTGATCATGAAGAAGCATTGCAGGGCTCAGGACATCGTCTGTCGTCTGGGCGGTGATGAGTTTGTGGTATTTCTGCCGGATATGACCAGGGAAGCGGCGGAGGAGAGTCTGCGTATACTTTCTGCGAAGCTGCATATTGATTATGTGAAAGAAAACCTGGAGGTAATGATCTCCGCATCTATGGGGATTGTTTTCTCAGATGGAAGAGATATCACTTTCCAGGACCTGTATGAGGAGGCAGACGGATGTCTGTATCAGGTGAAACGTACCTTCAAGGGTTCCTATCATATTTCAGACAGAGCCGACCGGGTAAAGGCAGATTAGTACAGCGTTTCGTAAATAACTATACCAATCGCGTAGGATGCGGATTCGAGTGTGCTGGTATAAAAACGCAGGCGTAGCGGGCTACGCTGAGGCTTTTAGACCTGTGCAATCGGATTCGCAGACAAGTGAGTGGTATAGTTATTTCGAAAACGATGTACTAGGGAAGTTCCTGTAAAAAATATGCGATGAAATATAGGCATAAATAATAAGAAAAGACTTGACTTAGGCATGCCATGTGTGATAAACTTGACAAGCGACATGGAAGTTAGGTCTTTTTTTTATGCCCGAAAAGATGACGGATACATCGTCCGGCATGAGGAAAATGACCATGCAAATGAAAACACTGGAGGTGGAAGTTGTGCGCGTTAAGATTACATTAGCATGTACCGAGTGCAAGCAGCGTAACTACAATATGACTAAGGAGAAAAAGAACCATCCTGAGAGAATGGAAACTCAGAAATATTGTAAGTTCTGCCGCAAACACACTCTGCATAAGGAAACAAAGTAATCCAAGGTAACTGGACGAAACAGTTACTCACAGAGAATTGTGAGGTCAGGCTATGCAAGGAAATGAAAAATCTGCTGGCAAGAGCCAGAAGAAGAGTTGGTTTCAGGGACTTCAGTCAGAATTCAGGAAGATTGTCTGGACAGACCGCAATGAACTGATTAAGCAGACTATCGTGGTAGTTTGCGTGTCGATCGTGCTTTGCGTACTGATCAGCGTCATGGATTCATTTATTCTCGAAGGCATTAATCTTTTAATGAAATAAGGATAAGGTGATTGTATGTCAGAAGCGAAATGGTATGTTGTTCATACTTATTCCGGGTATGAGAACAAAGTAAAAGTCGATATTGAAAAAACCATCGAAAACAGACACCTGGAAGACCAGATCCTTGAAGTTCGTGTTCCGCTGCAGGAAGTGGCTGAGCTGAAAAACGGGGCTCTGAAACAGGTTCAGAAGAAAATGTTTCCTGGCTATGTACTTCTCAACATGGTTATGAATGACGATACATGGTATGTTGTCCGTAACACCAGAGGTGTGACAGGCTTCGTTGGACCAGGGTCCAAGCCGGTACCGTTGACCGAGGAAGAGATGCTTCCTCTTGGTATCAAGAAAGAGGAAATTCAGGTCGATTTCGCAGAGGGTGATACAGTTGTTGTCACAGGCGGTGCCTGGAAAGATACCGTTGGTGTTATCACTGCCCTTAATGTGCAGAAACAGACAGCAACGATCAATGTTGAACTTTTCGGCCGCGAAACGCCGGTAGAAATTAGTTTCGCAGAAATCAAACAGATGTAACAAGCAAAGGTAACAATATCGTGGGAGGGACCATAAACCCCCGCCAATACCACATAGGAGGTGCCGAAAAATGGCAAAGAAAGTAACAGGATATATCAAATTACAGATTCCGGCTGGTAAAGCAACTCCAGCACCACCTGTAGGTCCAGCTCTTGGACAGCACGGTGTAAATATCGTTCAGTTCACAAAAGAGTTCAATGCAAGAACAGCAGATCAGGGAGACTTAATCATTCCTGTAGTTATCACTGTTTATGCAGACAGAAGTTTCAGCTTCATAACCAAAACTCCGCCGGCTGCAGTTCTTCTTAAGAAAGCTGCTAAGATCAAATCCGGTTCCGGCGTACCGAACAAGACAAAAGTTGCTAAGGTTACTAAAGCTCAGGTTCAGGAAATCGCTGAACTTAAGATGAAAGACTTAAATGCAGCATCCCTTGAAGCAGCTATGAGCATGATCGCTGGTACTGCAAGAAGTATGGGAATCGAAGTAGTTGATTAATTTTAATATTAAATAGTAAGTGGGAGGGCGTTCCCCGCAAATACCACAGGAGGTTATAGAAATGAAACGAGGAAAGAAATACGTGGAAGCTGCTAAAGCAGTAGACCGCGCTACATTATATGATACCGCAGAAGCTATCAGCTTAGTTAAAAAAGCTGCAGTTGCTAAATTTGACGAAACTATCGAAGTTCATATCCGTACAGGCTGCGATGGACGTCATGCAGACCAGCAGATTCGTGGTGCAGTAGTTCTGCCACATGGTACTGGTAAAAAAGTTCGTGTTTTAGTATTCGCTAAAGATGCTAAAGCTGAAGAAGCAAAAGCAGCAGGTGCTGAATTCGTAGGAGCTGAGGATCTTATTCCGAAGATCCAGAACGAAGGATGGTTAGACTTTGACGTTGTTGTTGCAACTCCAGATATGATGGGTGTTGTAGGTCGTCTTGGTCGTGTACTTGGACCGAAAGGTTTAATGCCAAACCCGAAAGCTGGTACAGTAACAATGGACGTTACTAAAGCTGTTCACGATATCAAAGCAGGTAAGATTGAGTACCGTCTTGATAAAACCAACATCATTCATGTTCCGGTTGGTAAAGCATCCTTTACAGAGGAACAGTTAAGCGACAACTTCCAGACGCTGATCGATGCTATCGTTAAGGCTAGACCAAGCACACTGAAAGGTCAGTATTTAAAGAGCGTTGTTATTGCTCCGACAATGGGACCTGGTGTGAAGATCAACCCGATGAAATTAGCATAATAGATTTTAGCAATTTAAGACTCTCGGAGATGCTCCGGGGGTCTTTTTGCGTTTCTTTTTGGGGGTGGCGGGTATGGGGACGCGCAGGAAAATATTTGTTTTCTGATACGGCTGCGGAGGCAGGAATACTAAGCTTCCGGAAATTTGCTAAAACCATGCCATAAAAATTCAAACTCGCTTCGCTCAGACAGTGAATTTTTCCGGCATAACGCAAATTCCCGGAAGCTAAGTATTGCTACACCTCCTGTAGATGTATCAGAAAACAAATATTTTCCTGTGCTGTACAATGGTTTCACGGGAAGAAGAGAAAGGGAAGGTATTGGAGATAGGGGAAAAGATGAAATGTATGTGTGCAGGAATGGAAGATTACAAGATTTGGTAAGGGTGTGTTATAGTAAGGGGAATTAAGAGAAGAAACAGGAGGCGTTATTGTGGCTGGCAGGAGACGGAAAAAGAGCGGTGGAAGAAGTTATGCATGGAGATATCGGGGCAGGATTGTGGCTTGTGTGTTTGTTGAGGTGATCATTATCTGTGCGCTGGTTATCATGATCGGATGGAATAAGGGCGTGAAGGAGTGGTTTGAGCAGTTTGAGCAGCCGGTTCTGAAGGAAGTGGATATCAGTGGGATCAACAGTCCGAATGCGATCCTGATGCAGGCCAGGGGAGGTAAGATTCTGGGTGAGATTAACGGGGAGGCTCAGATTTATCCGGCTTCTATGACGAAGATTATGACTGTGATATTGGGGATTGAGAATTTTGATGATCTGGATGAGAAAATTACTCTGACGAATGAGATGTTCACCGGATTATATGAGCAGGATGCTACACAGGCAGGTTTTCAGCCGGGGGAAGAGGTTCGGGTGATTGATCTTCTCTATGGTGCGATGCTGCCTTCGGGGGCAGAGTGCTGTATTGCGCTGGCAGATACAATCAGTGGTTCAGAGGCGGATTTTGCGGAGCTGATGAATAAGAAAGCAAGGAAGCTTGGAATGGAGAATACCAATTTCTGTGACTCTACAGGACTGCATAACCCGGATCATTACAGTACGGTTAAGGATATTGCTGTTTTGATGAAGTATTGCATTAAGAATGATACGTTTCGTGAGATTGTGGAGACCTCCAGACATTCTACCGGAGTTACAAATATCCACCCGGATGGAATTACTTACTACAGTACAATGTTTAAAAATCTGTCTGATCCGACAGTCACAGGTGGAAAAATCCTCGGTGGCAAGACCGGCTATACCAGTGAGGCAGGGCACTGTCTGGTGAGTTTTGCGGAGATTGAGGGCAGGGAATATATATTTGTTTCCGCAGGTGCTTCAGGAGCAGATGGAAATACGATTCCGCATATTCAGGATGCTGTGACTGTTTATAACAGGGTTGGTGCGGCGATTGAGGCGAAGATGAATAATAATAACAAATAGAATGTCAGATGTTACTGTTCACACACCACTATCCCGCGAGGTGTTTTGACATGAACATGCCAAAATCCCGAGACATACAAGCCAAAATTCCATTGCCGCAGGTAATCTGGAATGAATTTTGGCTACGTTACTGAGAACGGAGTGAACAGTAACTGTCAGATTATTTTGCATCGTATGTTTATGGATTTTTTATAGACATATTTTTATATATATGATATAATCAATCACATATAAAAGAACGATACGGGCTACAAAGGAGGTGGAATTGGTGACGGACAGACAAATACTGGAAGCCGTTTTGACGGAGGTCAGAGGACTTGGAACGCGAATGGATAAATTCGAAAGTCGAATGGATGGATTCGAAAGCCAAATGGATAAATTCGAAAGCCAGATGAACCGAATGGAAGAAAGTCAGAAGCGTTTTGAAGAAGAGACCAGAAATAACTTTGCAGATATCAAACTGCATTTGGAGAACATAACGGATAGGAATATTTCTATCCTTGCAGAGAATCATCTGAATCTTATCAATAAGATGGATGTGTCGGCTACCTGGATGAACAGGATTATGATTAATGAGGTTAAGATGAATGCTTTGACAGATCAGGTTGCCAGACTTCAGGCGAAATCCAGTTAAGCTTCCAATGATGAAAATACGAACGGATAAAAAGGGAGAACCATTGAGGTTCTCCCTTTAAAAGGTTTATTTTATGCGATTTTCCGATAGAATTATTCTCCGAAGTATCTCTTAAGAAGACCAGCGAATGCTTTTCCATGTCTTGCTTCGTCTCTTGCCATTTCATGAACTGTATCATGGATAGCGTCAAGGTTAGCAGCTTTTGCACGTTTAGCAAGGTCTGTTTTACCAGCTGTAGCACCGTTCTCGGCTTCTACACGCATCTGAAGGTTTTTCTTTGTGCTGTCTGTTACAACTTCACCTAATAATTCAGCGAATTTAGCAGCATGTTCTGCTTCTTCATAAGCTGCTTTTTCATAGTATAAACCGATTTCCGGATATCCTTCTCTGTGAGCAACTCTTGCCATTGCAAGATACATACCAACTTCAGAGCATTCACCCTGGAAGTTTGCTCTTAAATCAGCCATGATGTCTTCGCTGGATCCCTGAGCAACACCTACAACGTGTTCAGCAGCCCATGACATTTCGCCATCCTGCTTTACGAATTTATCAGCCGGTGCCTTACATACAGGACAGGCTTCCGGAGCTTTCTCACCTTCATAAACATAACCACATACACTACATACCCATTTTGTCATAATTAAAATCTCCTTTTCTTTTTAATGAATTTATTAGGGATGCCAGAAAATAAATTGATTATCTCAGCATCGTTTAGTTCTTACTGCTTTCCGTCTGTGCGGTAGAAAAAGTAATTTTTAATAATAGTAATTATTACTGTTTTCTGTAATTTTAGATTACCATACTTGATTGAAAAAGTCAAGTTTAATTTTAGCTTTTTTGCAACTTTTTATCATTAGTTGTTATTCCCAATTTGGCCACTAATGATGTAAGCAAAAACTACTTTGAACTATCAGAGTTGCCTTCTGTCTCTTTCAGGCAGTCCTCACACAGGCCGAAGAATCTGGCACTGTAATCAGTAATCTTTCCTTTGAAGTTCTCACCTGCAAGGTCCATAATGTGGTGAATTCCCTCGCTCTCAAGGTCGATGATCCGCTCACATCTGATACACATGAAGTGGCAGTGCCTCTCGGTCCGCCCGTCAAAGTGATCCGCTCCGGCGAAAGAGGAAAGCTTCTTGATCTCTCCCAGATCAGCCAGCAGAGATAAGTTGCGATATACCGTACCGAGGCTGATATTCGGATAGATGAGCTTCATATTCTCATATACCGCATCGGCAGTAGGATGATCGGTTCTGGTTCTTAGAAACTCTTTAATCGATTCCCTCTGACGGCTGTATTTCAGTGTCGCCATGGTATTCCTCCCTTCCCTGTTTACTCGCAAATGATTTATCATAACTGTTCAGGATAGTTGCAGTTATAATCTATTCAATAACGATAATCATTACTGATATTGATACTATACAATATTGGATTGAAATTGTCAAGATATAAAATTATTATTT
>NZ_JBWJVP010000093.1:0-1168 GCF_056339915.1 Blautia sp. ZXY-1-B12
TATGGAATTGGTTACTGTTCAGACCCTTGCAGGGGGCATTAGTAAAAATGACGAATTATAATTTTTTCATTGATGTCTCAAAAGCTCTTTTGTGGATAATGCGAAAGAGCTTTTTTCTATGGTGGATAACCTTCCACCAGAAACGCTTATACAGATAGTGCAGGAATACTTTTCCTGTTTCAGTCATATGGAGATCCTTTTTATCCACAAAATATGTACTTTTTTTTATCCGTCATTTTCACTTTATCCACATTCACTCGGATTCGCTTTTTTGCGGCTTTTCCCTTATAATGTGTGTATAGATTTCAACGATTTCAGGAGTAAGATAATGAACCAATACGAAAAAGAGATTCAGGCATTAAAATACAGATGCTGGAAATTAGAACAGCAGTGCAGTATGTTTGATGATACATTCCAAAAGCAGAACCAGCTTGTAAAAAGCCAGAACGATATGATCCAGATATTAAAAGAAAGAAACCATTACTTAGAAGAACATATTGCAACACTGACAAAAGCATACCGAGTCCAGGAAGAACTCTTCCAGACACAGGAAGAGATCATCCGGCAGATGAGAAAAGACCAGACCAGATGAGAGTCAATTTTGAGTATGATATGCATCTTCAATATGAAAACAGAGTTTTGAAAGCAAGGATCAGGGAAATTGAATCTGGTGCTGCTTATGTCCGCATGCAGGAAGAATGTGAAAAAAGATGCAGGGAAATGGAACGTGAAGTCCGAAAACTCAAAAATGAACTTGAAAATGCTGTCCGCCAGCTCCGTTAGAACAGGGAACATTGGTTTCAGGTTTACGGGGACATGGAAAAAGAACATAAAAAAGTTGTGGAAAGAAAGCAGGGAGAGATCCGGAGACTGCAGAGAAGCTTTGTGAAAAAAATGCTATTGCCTATGAGCAGATGCATGAAAAATATCTGGAGCAGTTCCATCTGAGGTACGCGGCAGAATCCGCACTGGAAGAGGAAAAAGGAAAAAACCAGAAACTGAGGGCCCAGCTTAACCGTGATTATGAGAACTCTTCCATACCATCCTCGAAATCACTGCGCCCTAAAAAGGTTGCAAACAGCAGGGAAAAGACAGGTAGAAAACCCGGAGCCCAGCCCGGGCATAAGGGACACTGCCGGAAAAACAGGAACCAACAGTTCCCACGGTC
>NZ_JBWJVP010000094.1:0-3824 GCF_056339915.1 Blautia sp. ZXY-1-B12
CACAAACAGATAGTCTACGTCGCCCCAGATAACATCTGTCCAGAACTGTTTTACCATATTTGCAAGAACCGGACCTCTCCAGATTACAGGAGTATCCTCTGTAGGAAGCAGAAGGTTGATGGACATTACCTTGATCCCGTTTTTTGTGATCATCGGGTAGATACCTTCATCATTTGCCATTGCTGCACCCTTTAATCCATACATTTTCGGAATGGACGGTCCTGTGATATCCGCATCCAGGATACCGACTTTGTATCCCTGTGCTGCCATCATGTTTGCCAGAGAGCCTGTTACGAAGGATTTACCAACTCCACCCTTTCCGCTGACAACCCCGATCACATGTTTTACATTTGACTGAGCATTCATTTCTGCCTGAAAGCTCTGCTGTTTCTTGCTGCTTGAACAACCTTCGCAGCTTGCTTTGTCGCATGAAGTGTTGTTACATTCTTTTGCCATAATTAATCTTCTCCTTTATATTTACGCACTGCTGTACTGACAAAATATTGTTACTGTTCACTCCGTTCACAGTAACGTAGCCAAAATTCATTCCAGATTGCCTACGGCAATGGAATTTTGGCTTGTATGCCTCGGGATTTTGGCATATTCATGCCAAAACACCTCGCGGGATAGTGGTGTGTGAACAATAACAAAATATTCTCTATTGCCAGTGTGGAGCGTGTCTGAAAAATCATTCCCACAAATTGTGACGCACATCTTGCGTAAAGCATTTTTCAAACAATCTCCAGAGTACGCATATTACTTTACAAATCTGTCAATTGCTACCTCAAGTTCTTTAATTGCCTCTTTATCACCATGTTCCACTGCATCTACGATACAGTGTTCGATATGATCCTGCAGAATGATCTTACCTGTATTATTGATAGCAGATTTCACTGCTGAAAGCTGTATCAGAACTTCCGCACAGTCTCTTCCGTCCTCTATCATACGTTTGATAGATTCCATATGTCCGATTGCTCTGGACATACGATTCAGCACTGCCTTTGTATGCGCATGACTGTGATGATGCCCATGCTCCCCATGAGAATGTTCAACTACCGTCCCATCCTCCAGTACATGCGTATGTGTCTTTTGTTCCTCGGCCATAACATTCCCCTTTCTCTTTCAGAATATCCGATTCTTTACCGCTTATCTGTCTTTATATCCTCACACACTGTCTGTGGCTTTCCTGCTTACAGTACTTCCGTACAGCGTAAATGATATTATACCACATTTGTCAAATTTCTGTAAAGGAGCAACGCTGTTTTATTTGTGAAGTCGTAATATCAAAAATAATGGTTCCATCCTCCAGGACAGTTTTTTCATAGGAAACTTCTTTTCCTTTGAATTTATTTCTGATATATTCTTCCGGATCCTCAAGTTCCAGCTCTTCCACAAAAACATCACGCATCTGATTCCGCGGACATTTATTAAAAATTTCCCATATCAGTTCATATTCTTTCATATTCCATCTCCAGTCCGTAAGACGGATATTCACAATCCGTTTCACTATTTAGCCCTCTTCGGCTGATTTACGGCAATCTGCACAGATTGTCCTGCGGTTTTTCCCAACCAGTCTGAGACTATTATAATTATTTTTAGATTTTTTGTCAAAAATAATTGCATGAAGACGAATTATAGCGTATCATAGTCTATAATTATCAAAACAGCAATGTTACTGTTCATTTTGCAGCCTGATGTTTTTTGAATTCTGCATATTCACAGTAACTGTAACTATTCAGTACTTTCGGGAAGCAGTGTACCGGATAGTTACCGACAGCTACAAACTAATTACATATATAAAGGAGAGAAATCTATGAAGCTTTTAAAAGACCGAATTCTTAAGGATGGAGTTGTAAAACCGGGAAATATTTTAAAAGTAGACAGTTTCTTAAATCATCAGATGGATATTACCCTCATCAATGAAATCGGCAAAGAATTCAAACGCCGCTTCTCCGACTGTCCAATCACTAAAATCCTTACAATTGAAGCATCCGGTATCGGTATCGCCTGTATTGCTGCCCAGTACTTTGATGTACCTGTAGTTTTTGCCAAGAAAGCACAGAGCGTGAATCTGGATGGAGAAATGTATACAACTAAAGTAGAATCTTTCACTCATAAGAAAGTATATGATGTGATCCTTTCCAGGAAGTTTCTCGGACCTGAAGATCATGTACTTCTGATTGATGATTTCCTTGCTAACGGATGTGCACTTCTCGGCCTGATCGATATTGTTAAGAAATCAGGGGCAACTCTTGAAGGAGCCGGTATTGTTATTGAGAAAGGATTCCAGCATGGCGGTCAGGAGATCCGCGATATGGGAATACGTCTTGAATCTCTTGCCATTGTTGATTCCATGACAGACGATTCCTTAACCTTCAGAGATTAACTATAAAAGGATGGGAAAACCCATCCTTTTTTGTTCTATGAATTCTTTGTTTTTTTCTGATCTGATGTTTTCTCCACTTTTGAGTTATCTTCGGAATCATAGATCAGGTTTTCTCTCGTTTCACCTTCTGATTTATCTTCTGTTTCGGGAGTTGGTGTCACTTCTTTTGAATCTTCCTCTGAGGCTGTCTTTAATGTCACTTTCGGCACAGGTGTTGCCTCTGGCGCAGGTGTCACCTCCGGTGTCGGTGTGGGATCAGGAGCGATCTCATCTTCCGTATAAGTTCCGTTATCCACAAGAATCTGATAATTATCCTTGTCGATCATCTGTGCTCCACATGTAAAAGTTCCCACAATCTTTACTCCGTTATCATACTGTGAATAATCTTTTACGTCAACTTTCTCTCCTGTCAGATAGTCAATGGCCATCTGTGCTCCGCCCTTAGCCAGTTCCTTACGGTCCATAAACATGGTAAATGACATTTCACCTGCTGCAATATCCTTTACTGCCTGTGCCTCACTGCCATATCCTGTGATCATCGGCCATTCATCACTTCCCGGTTCCAGACCACTGTCACTTAAAATTTCCTCTGCAGCATAAGCAAATCCGTCATATGCAGTACAGATAATATCCGGAGCCTTCTCCTCTGCATAAAACTCACTTATAATCGAATCAAGTTTTGTCTTTGCAGATGACTCGCTCCATCTCATGATTCCTGTATCATCAAATGACGTATTTCCGGATTTACATACAAGTGTTCCATCATCCAGATATTCCTGAAGCCCTTCCTGGATTCCATTACACAGAAACAGTGCAGCATTGTCATCCGGAGATCCCATGAGAAATTCTATTGTATAAGACTTCTTATCCTCTCTGGCTTTATCCAGATCCATTTTTTTGATAATTTCTTTGGCAATATCCTTTCCTATTGCTCTGGTATCATAAGTTGCATAATAATTGATATCCGCAGTATCCCGGATCAGACTGTCATAGGAAATAACCGGTATTTCCTGCTCTTTGGCAGTTTTCAGGATATCTGTCAGACCATAGGAATCTACCGGATCAATGATCAGGGCAGAAACCTGCTCATCAATAAATTCCTGAATCTGGGAAATCTGAAGCGCAGGATCGCCGCCGGCATTCTTCACATCTGCCTCATATCCTCCATCTTCAATCTGCGAAGTCATCTCTTCGCTGTCAATTTTTGCATCCTCATCGTCATCAGAAAGAAGCACACCTATCTTTCCGGCAGAAGCTTCCGTTACCTCAGCATCTTCCTCTGATTCATCATCTGAATCTTTTCCTGAAGAATCTCCGTCTTCTTCCTCCTTCACTGATGTCTCTTTATTGTCTTCGTCTGATTTTGCACTGTCTCCTGCCTTGCTGCTGTCATCGGCATCAGAAGCATTTTTATTTTCTGCCTCTACTTTTTCACCTT
>NZ_JBWJVP010000095.1:0-5804 GCF_056339915.1 Blautia sp. ZXY-1-B12
TTAAGCCGATATTGTTCTTCATCTTTTCATCGTCCACATCACCAGAGTTTTGTGTAACGAAGTAAACAGCAGCGTTCATGGAGCGTCCAGCACGAATCAGCTTGTTAGACAATGCTTTCCCCTGTGCCACCTGTAGGAACGTCCACGCCTCGTCCAAGTCCACCATCTTAAAAATGCTCCTGTCGGAATGGATAAAATCAAGGGCAAAGGTACTAATGACAATCAGCATAGCCACGGACAATAATTCCATTGTGGTGTATTCTTCAAACTTCGTGTCCTTATCCGGCAACACAAGGTCTGCCACCTGTATGATGTTGAGCTGCCTGTTTAAACTGATGGACTGCTCCACATCACCGTCCGAGAATAAAAGGTGTGCAAAGTCATAATCGGTCATGCTCTCGATATGGTCTGCGATATTTTCTGCCACAGGAGAATCGTCTTTCCTTAATTTATCAACGACACGGAGCAGTCCTCGTTTTTTGCTCTGTGTCACGGAACGGATTGCACGCCTTAATACAGGGAACTTCTCACCGTCACGGGACGAAATACCTGTAAGGAATGTCAGAATGTCGATTGCCAGACTTTCAGCGTCCTTTGTTCGCTTCATAATCACATACGGGTCAAGAAGTCCTCTGTTTTTGTCCTCACTGGTGAGATTAACTATCTTGATTTCCTGTGCAATGTCGGGTATCGTTTCCTGCCAGTTACCACGCTCTGATTTTGGGTCTACAATGACCGCTTTTCCTCCAAACAGCACCGCATAATAGATGATAAGGTTGTTACAGAAAGACTTCCCACCACCGAGCGAACCGAGAAAAGCAGCCGCAAGAGCATTTGTCACAGAACCTTTTACGCCCTGTGCTGCAAGGCTAGGTTTTAGATAGACGTTCTTTCCTGTATCAAGGTTATAGCCGATATAGATACCGTCCGTTTCCCCAAGCTGCTGTGTCGCACCGAAGCCAAGTCCGGCGAGAAAGTCCGAAGTGACGTATTGGATATAATCATTGATATATCTTTTGCTGGACGGGATAAACTCACCATGCAACCCCAACATATCACCGAATGGGCGAACCAGCTTGACGTTCAAATCATCATAGAAATCTTTGACTTCATCACAGCGGCGTTTCAATTCTTCCAGAGTGTCAGCTGCCACACGGATAACGTAGGATAATTTATACATGGATTCTTTGGACTGGTCTAAATTTGTTTCCAGTTCATTCACCGAATCCAGAGCGTCCATGACGTTACTTCCCGTTTCGTTGTTGGATTCCCAAGCATGATTATCCAAGTCTTTCAGCTCTTTCTTTTTATTCCTAACAGTCGTCAGAGCCTTTTTGTTGGTGACGATTTCCACATTCATAGAAGTGGAAACGGGGAACGTGAATTGCTGTTGCTGATAATAAAATATCTCGCTTGACGGAAAATCCAGCTCACCCACGATATTGTTAATCGTGAAGTAGGCAACAAAAGTTGTCTGATCTTCACGCTCAATCTTTAGGTATCGCTGGTTTTCTTCAATCATGCAGCGTGTCGGACGGATAAGGTCATATCGCTTCACCAGTGTTTCACGCTTTAACTTTTTTATCGGGAGGTCATAACTGTAATCACTGTAGGCAACGCCGGTATTCCCGTAGATATGTTCCAAGAGGTAGCCGAAGTCGTTCTTATCTAGTCTGCGGAACTGAAAGCGGCGTGAGATTTTGCTTTCCAAGAGTTTTTCCATCTTTAGGAAACGGTTGATTTCATCATTACTCATGGAAACGAAGTCACCCATCAGCTTGTGATTGACTTCATAGATAAAATCCGCAAAGGTCATAGCTGCTGATTTTCGCATACCCTTGAAGCTGATTTCTTCCTCATTTACCAGCAGCTTGAAGCCAAGAAAAAAGCGGTAGTCAATCTGATTTTCACCAATCATCTCAACCAACGCTTCTGTCTGTTCATCTACCTTTTTACAGGCAATCTCTTTTAATCTGCCTGTGATTCCCTTTTTGGAACGCTCCTGTACTGCACGCAGGCTGTCCTCTGTGGCAATCTGTAGGGCATGGATTTTTCCGTCACGGTTCTGGGCGATAAGCTGACGGAAGTTGTCATGCACCATGTATTTTTCTTCTGGTGACAGGAACGAATAATTGTAAGGTGTCAGCTCATAGTAGGCAAAGCACTCACCGTCATGGTTGAACACCAGATTGTTTTCTATGTACTTAATCGGGAACATACATCACACTCCTAACTGCGGTCACGCTTGTATTGAATTTCTGATTTTTCAGTTTGATAGCTTTTCCTGCATAGGTCACTTTTGGTCGGAGGAAAAAGCTCACACAGGATTTTAGGAATCCAAAAGGCTTTTTTCCGTCAAAGGTCTTTTGCGATACAAACCAAGTGAACGCCACAGGGATTCCAAAGTATTTGAGAAATGCACCGTCAATCATGTTAAAGGGCGGTAGCTCCCCAAAGAGAATCACCACAAACAGCGACACCACGAACCAAGCCATCTGACTGAATGTGAGCGGGAACGGGAGTTGAAAGTCGTTGATTGCATAAATGACTTTTTCCACGCTCCATATGCTTGTATAGCTTTTGATTTTCTTCAATTTTCACAGCTCCTTTCTGTTCTAAAATGGAAACAGCAGCCTATGTTTCAAGGCTGCTGCAAAAAAATAACCAGTGTCATTTCACTGGCAGATAAAAAATATTCAGTTGTAATTGTTAATACGGACATTCAAACACGCCATGATTGGTGACGACAAAACACCCCTCTAAATCAAGGTCACGCCCGTAGGCTTCATAGTCTATGTAACTGCGGATTCTGTCTGGTATCTCACCCAGACTTTGACATTCATCTATGAAGTAATAGGCAACGTCTGTCATATCGTCACAATCGGGATAATGGATAATATCGTCTGCATGTTCGCACAAATCTTCCAAGCTACTGTAATAGCCTAGCAGTTCCGATAATTCGTCCTGTATGTCTTCTGGTAAGTCCTCCACCATTTCACACAGGCGGTTGACTTCCTCAATGGGTGTGTACTCGTCAATCTCAAAGGGTAGCTCATAATCATGGATTGCGTATTCTTCGTATCTGTCATTCAAGCCGATACGTTCTGCCATCTCGTCATAATCAACGGGCGGCGTAAACCACGCACCCACAAGCTCACCCTCGTTGTATTTCCCAAGATTGGCGATATAGATTCGCATTTCTTCGATACCACATCACCCCTTTACTGATAGCGGAATACGCCGCTTGTGGTAAATAAGTATCTGTCGTCCATTTCCAGCTCACTACCATAGGAGTGATAGTCGATATGTTTCAACAGTTCGTGAGGAATCTCACCAAAAACATATTCTTCACGGATAAGGTATTCTGCCAGAGCTGCACCGTCACCCACATCATAGTAGCGTATCTCGTCCTTGTGGTCGATAAATTCCTCGAAGCTGGAAAACCATTTCTGCTGAATGGCTTTCATTTCATTGCCGATAGGCGTACCCTCCAATTCCAGCACCATGCGGCAGTTGGCGTTGATTTCCCAAAGTAGCATATCACTGTGTAAGTCAAAGGGCAGCTCATAGTCTGCAATCTCAATCTGTTCTTCATGTTCCACACCGATTTTTTCTCGGATTTCCTCAAAGTCCACAGGGCAGTTGAACCAAGCACCAGAATATTCTTCGTCACCCTCACGATACGGTTTTGTATTATTTAACAAGTAAACTCGCATTTCCTGCATGGTCTGTCACTTCCTTTCATCATATCCAGTATTCCCATTATAACAGCATAATCTACACCAAACACATAATGAGAAAACTTTTCTAACTGTTCTTTAGGATATTGAAGAGGTATCTGTCGTTTGATTTCTTCCCATACCTCACGCTTGCGGTAAGGCAGGTCGGAAACATCATTACAGCCGATATAATCTTTCATATCCTCAAAAATATCTGTTTTCATGTTGTCCTCCAATCTAAAAATTTTGTATAAAAAAAGCAGCAAACCTATTATGATTTACTGCTAATTCATTTTAATAAAATTTTTGCCTTAATTCATCATCATTGTTAATTCTCTGAATAACCCACGGTTGCAAAAAGAATTGAATTTGAGGGTCTAACATATCTACCAAATGAGTTTGTCCTGCTGGTGTAATAATTTGCAGGTGTTGTAACTCAATTACCAATCCATTATTATAAGGAAGTGGCAATGTATGTGTTGGTTCATTGATAAACTCCCGAATCACAATAACTTGTTCTGGTGTCATTCTTTTAAGATATTTTGTTTGTGCTTCAACCAATTTTTTTGATGAATGCTTATCATAAAAGTAATGATATATTTTACTAACTATAAGAACTATTAGTATAGCAGTTGAAACGACAAAAATAATACCTATTGTAAATCCATATTTATCACGAAACTCTGTCATATATAGCCTTTTAGCCAACTGGTCTGGCAATAGTAATAATGCTCCGCTTGCAATAGACAAAGCTCCTAGAATATTAGGCGGTAATTTTAAGAAATCAATAAAATCTTTCATAATCATTCCTCCGCAATTCATTAAATTACAACAAATTATAACATCTTGCGGAGGATATAACAATATGATTACGCCCCGATAATCTTATTGAATAACTGTAACAGTACGTCTTTCACGCCAGCGGCATTGAATACCAGACCGACAGCGATTAAGGCAATCACCAGAAAGCCAATAAGTTTGGAAAACTCACGCTTGAAACCGAGATACACCCCGATAACAGCGATTGCCATAAGCACAAGTGACTGTGCATTGGATAAAAACCAGTTGTATAAGTTCTGTCCGAAATTCATTATTTCTCACCTCTTTTCCATGTTTCCATATCTCTGTCAAACTGGCTGCCAGCCCGTACCAGACACATTGTAACCACTCCGATACCTGCACCAAGAGATACTAAAAATAAATCAAATAAGATATGTTTCATGTTGTCATTCCTCCTTGTTGATGATTTCCTCTGTAGAAGTTGTCTGCTGTTCAATCAGTTTCTTGTGACGCTCCGTGAGCTTCGCATGGTCTAAAATATCTTTGAGATAGGTCGTACCGTTGGTACTGTCTATCTGCTGCAAGACTTTCCATGTGGGAGCTACCTGTCTGCTTATCCAGTTGAGCGTCCGAGTGAGCGTATACGGTTCTGGTTTGGTCGTCAGTTTCAAACGCCCACGATCAGAACCGATAAGTACGCCCATTTCTCATTGGTTTTCCATTCGCTGCGTCTTTTCTCCACCTCCTTGTCAGCGAACCGCATATAACGGTTGATAATGTCAAAAGCGGTACGCTCTGCGTCATGGTAGGTCAGCAGGTCACGCACCGCATAATAGGCTCGCTCATTTTTCAGCCGGATTTCAAAACGGTTCTTGATTTTCGTATCTTCAATCGGAATATCGTATTTCACATACTGCTCATAGTCCTTTTCATAGATACAGAAATAAACCTCTGATTTGAGCGAACCGATATAAAGCGTATTTCCCATTCCGTATCTGTCCTGTTCATTGCTTCTCACCAGCTCACCGCTGCGGTAACTCTTGAAGCTGCGGAATACGGAAATACATTCTTCACGGTTGCATTTCTCTGTCAGCTCTGAAATATCCAAGATTCCTGCCATATCGTTGATGGCAAGGTCAAGACGTTTCATCACACCTCCTTCCACCAGAGCGTCCATGAGAAAGTCATACCAGCTCCTATGCTGTGCCAGCAGATAACTTTCCATCTGCCGACAGCCTTTGCCTTTCAGCTCCAGCAGTGTGCCTTTCTCTTTATCGGGTGATGTCAGCACGAACACATCACCAA
>NZ_JBWJVP010000096.1:0-13317 GCF_056339915.1 Blautia sp. ZXY-1-B12
TCCCAGTCGTCACTGGGAAGGATTTCATGGCGCGGGAAAACCTGCCGTCGCTGATCACACTTGAAAAAATATGTACAGCATTAGGCGTGACATTATCACAGTTTTTTCAGGAAGGTAATTCAGAGAATCTGACAGAAAAACAGAAAAAAGTTCTAGGGATATGGATCGATCTGAGTACAAATGAGCAGGAAACAGTAATGTCAATGCCATGTGGACTTCGGAAGTAGAAGAACAGTTCGAGTATATGTATCGGCTGTTCTTTTTTTCGGCGTTAAAACGGTAATGTTTTTCTTGTGTACAGTAGAGTGCTATAGTATAATAAAATCAGTTTTTTTGCATAAGTATTAAAGCTATAATATGGAAATCGGCAAACCAGATGAAAGTCTGGGACGCAAAGCTACAGGGCCTGTAAAATGGTAGCCAGTTGCATGAAATGAGATGCACTGTCTGTCTGACAGTGCTTTTTACAGTGCTATTTCATAGATGTAACAATAATGATTTTATCAGGAAAGAATGAGGAAAATAAAAGTATGAAAAAGGCAAAACGTTGTCTGATAGCAGTGCTGTCAGGTGTACTTGTAGCAACTGCTGTTTTGTCTGGATGTGGACAGTCAAAGAAAGAAGTATCTAAAAACGATGATCATCTTACAGTTTATCTGTGGGAAAATCGTTTGATGAAAAATATTGCACCCTATATCCATGAACAGTTTCCAGATCAGGATATTGAGTTTATTATTGGTAACAATGATACCGATTTATACAGTTATTTTAAAGAACATGATGAATTACCGGATATCATAACAGTACGTCGATTTTCTGGAACAGATGCACAGGACTTACAGCCTTATCTTATGGATTTTGCTTCTTATGATGTTGTTTCTAAGTATTATTCTTATGCGGTGCAATATTATAAGAATGCGGAGGATGAAATCCAGTGGCTGCCAATCTGTGGTATTCCGCAGACGATCATTGCCAACAAAACACTGTTTGATCAGTATAGAATTAAGATTCCAGAAAATTATGAGGAATATGTACAGGCTTGTCAGCAGTTTTATGATAATGGCATAAAACCGTATTCTATGGATTTGGGGGAAGATTGGTCAAATCAAGAAATAATTCAGGCTGCGGCAATCGGTGAGTTTACAAGCCTGGATGGTATTGAATGGCGAAACGGTGCAGAAACTGCAGTGGATGAAGTAAAGTTTGATGATGCATTATGGAAACGTATTTTTTCAGAAACCAGTCAGTTTCTTAAGGACTCGCACTTTGGTAAAGAAGATATCAATATTGACGTCGATACAGGAACCCAGATGTTTGTCGAGGGAAAATCAGCAATGTTTCATGGACATCCGACGATTATGCAGCAGCTAGCAGATACAGATGGATGCGGAGCTGATCCGTATCCCTTACTTTTCACAGACATCGGATGAATCCTATGTGTACATGACTCCGTCCTTAAACATTGCATTTAACAAAAACCTGGAAAAAGACCGGGAGAAACTGGATACTGCACTGGATGTGCTGGATTGTATGATTTCAGAAGAGGGGCAAAAGCTGATTGCGGATGGAAGTGGTGTCATTTCATTGAATACAGATGTTCCAACCATGATGCAGGATGTGCCTGGACTGGAAGAGGAAATTAATAATAATGCTGTTTATATCCGATATTCCGCCCAAAAATCATTTCATGCAGGTCTTGAGGCTGTTCACGGATTACTGTCAGGGGAAATGGATGAAACACAGGCTTTTGATACTTTGCGCAGTGTAATGAACCGTAAAGATTCAGAAGAAAAAGCAACGGTGAATTTTGAAAATGAATATTCCATTTCACTGAACGATAGAGGTGGCCGTGATGCAGCATCTTCCATTTTAACTACGATCAGAGAAGAAAATGATGCACAGCTGGCTCTGACACCATATTATTATTTCACTTCTTCTATGTACAAAGGAGAATGCACCAATAGCCGGGTTGGCATGATGACAGCGAAGAGTTCAGATACAGCATTATATTTTGCAAAAATGAATGGTAAACAGGTTTGTGAACTCGTGGAAAATTATCTCGCCGATGCGGATGAGAATTTTTATGTAACCAATAAATACGAATTACCAATTGCATCCGGTATGAAAATGATCGTCAATCAAGAGGAAAGTGGATTTTCGTTAAAGGACTTAACAGTTAATGATAAGAAAATAGACAAAGAAAAGGAATACTCGATTCTTCTTACAGACACCACAATGTCTGTTTTGAAAAAAATAAATCCGAAATGTGAGATTGAGCAGCTTAAAGATACAACATTATCAAGTGCATGGATCGCAGCAATGTCAAAAGGACAGCAGCCGTCAGAACCAGAAGATTATATAGAGGTTGAACAGTAAAAGTGGAGATAGAACAAGCGGTAAATAAAAGAAAAAAAATAACAAAACTGTTGCTTATACTACTTACAATTCTTTTAAGCTTAGTTTGTATAAAGTATCTTATAAGTAAGTCTAGCAAGTATATCAGCGAAAATGGAAAAAGCAGTATGGGAGCTGTTGTTGAACAGATACAGCAGACCTATGATCTTCAAGTGAGTGGATACTACAGCCAGCTACAGTTGGTTGAGGAATTTCTACTTCATGAGAGGGAGCTGTCTCTTGAAACGGATGTGAACAAAAGTTTCTTTGAAGCATGGGAAAAAGAATCGGAAAGTACACTTATTTTCCTTCAGGAAAATGGTCAGGCAATATCAGCAGGTGGAACAAAAATGCGGATTGATATGCCAAGTAAACTTCTGCTGGACTTAAAGAACGGATACAATATTGGAAAACTGGTGCATTTTGATTATGATCAGGAGAAAAAAGACAGTTATCTCGTTGCGATCCCATGTCAGGAATATACGATCAATGGGGAAACTTATACGGCAATTGGAACTGTGTATGATCATTCGAAACGGGATTCCATGTTAAAACTGAAAGGTTATGATGGGAAAGCATATTTGTTCATGCTGGATCATGACGGAAATATTACGTATACGAACCTGAGTGGTGATAAATACCTGCGTAATTATTCTTTGTTAAAACATTTGAAAGGGGAACAGGCTATTACAGAAGAAGAGGCTGATTTGTTCAAAAAGAAGTTTGATAACAGAGAATCTGGAGTTGCACTTTTGGGAAAACAGAATCCCTATTATCTGGGGTATTGCCCGATAGAAAGCAACAACACTATTTTGGTATGCATTGTGGCAAAGGGAGTTGTTGACAATGTGCTGATGGATTACCAGAAAACGGTGGTGTGTACAACAATACTCATGGCAGGTTTTATACTTTTACTTTTTGCCGGATTATTCTACAGTATTTCCAGACTTAGCCTTGCTGATCAAAAAGCAGAATATGAAAAAAGAAATAATGAGCTTCATTTACAAACAATGAAGGAAATGGAAGTAGTCAATCAAAAACTGAAAAAGGCAAAGAACGTTGCAACAGAGGCTTTACAGACAGCTGAAAATGCAAATAAGGCGAAAACGGATTTCCTGTCTAATATGTCACATGATATCCGTACACCTATGAATGCAATCATTGGTATCACATCTTTGATCAGACATGATGCATGTAATAAAGCAAAAGTTATAGAGTATGCAGATAAAATAGATATTTCATCACAGCATCTGTTAGGAATTATTAATGATGTTTTGGATATGAGTAAGATTGAGGCAGGAAAAACAGTCTTCAAGTATTCTGACTTTTCTATTCTGGATTTTATACAGGAACTTGACACTATATTTCATTCTCAAATATATGAAAAGAAGCAGACACTTACAATTATAAAAGAAAACATCCGTCATGAATGGGTGAATGGGGATCAGGTTCATTTGATGCAGATTTTCAGCAACCTGCTTTCCAATGCAGTGAAGTATACCCAGGAAGGTGGGAAAATTCAGTTCTTTGTAGAAGAATGTGAGACAAAGTCATCTGTCTATGCAAAGTACCGTTTTTTAGTCTGTGACAATGGTATGGGAATGTCGGCAGATTTCATGGATACAATTTTTGATGCGTTTACCCGTGCGGAAAGTTCCCTTACAAACAAAATACAGGGAACCGGACTTGGAATGGCGATTACCAGAAATCTGGTTGAGGCAATGGGAGGCACCATTGATGTGGAGAGCGAACTGGGACAGGGAAGCTGTTTTGAGGTTCTCATGGATCTGAAAATTGCAGAGGATAGAACGGTTGCTCTGGTGGCACAAGAAGAAACAGATGAGCAGGATGGTAATATCTTTCAGGGAATGAGATTCCTGTGTGCAGAAGATAATGAGCTGAATGCGGAGATCCTGACGGAACTGTTAAAAATTGAAGGTGCGGAATGTATCATCTGTGAAAATGGCGAAGAGATTTTGAAAGCATTTGAACAGTCTGCTCCAGGTGATTATGACATGATTCTGATGGATGTGCAGATGCCTGTTATGAATGGCTATGAGGCGACAACGGCAATCCGCAGAAGTTCCCATGAACTGGCAAAGACGATTCCAATCATTGCCATGACTGCGAATGCATTTTCCGAGGATATTCAACATTCCCTGGCAGCTGGTATGAATGCACACGTTTCAAAACCGGTTGAGATGAAAGTACTGGAAAAGACAATCAGAAGCATAAAATCCGGTGGGGGGGGGTACCGAACCGCAGGTCACTGAACAGTGACAAATGGTTTTGATACAGTAGTGTAATTTTATTAAATCAGAAGGTTGACAAAGAGAAGTATAGAGAAATATATTTGACAGACAGACAGACGGACAGGAGATTTAATATGATTTCGAGAGCAAAGAAATATGTGGCAGTGTTACTGGTTTTTGTATGCGTGTGTATGATATTTTCTCCCATGACTGCATATGCGGCCGAGGACAGTTCGCAGCATAAAACTGTCAAAGTCGGTTTCTTTGCCATGGATGGATATCACATGATGGATGAAGAGGGGAACCGCAGCGGTTATGGCTATGATTTCCTTCGGTTGATGGCCCGTTATTGGGATGTAGATTACGAATATGTCGGATACGATCAGAGCTGGGATGATATGCAGCAGATGCTTGAAGATGGCGAGATTGACATGGTAACATCTGCCCGCAAAACATCGGACAGAGAAGAAAAGTTTGATTTTTCACGTCCGATCGGAACCAATTATGGGATGCTGACAGTCCGCAGTGACAACAGCACGATTGTGGACGGCGATTACAGCACTTACAACGGTATGCGTGTGGCGCTTTTGAACGGAAACACCCAGAATGAAGAGTTTGCGGATTTTGCAGACAACAAAGGATTTACATATGTTCCATCTTATTTTGATACGACCGCAGAGATGGAGGAAGCCCTTCAGAGCGAAAAACATTATTGGTTTAAGGAATGCGGGATTCTTTGTTTTCGGGATATTTGATGAAAGTAAAGAAAGGATGAGATCGTTGGACTGGAGACAGGATAAGAACTACCATGACTATATCGACAGCGGGGAATCCGCGGCAGTATATATAGTCAAAAATATCGTAAAATCATTAGATACAAAAAACATGTGGGTGGATGTCGTATCACTGAGTACTTATTGTAAAAGAGGCTCTGGAAATATTGCGTTTAACTGGATCATTGTGGAGTTGTTTCCGCGGAAAATAAAACCAAAGTATGGCACTGATCCGGATTATAACAGATACCTGACCTGGCTGACAGCACATGAGGATATGGAGAAACAGCGGGATTCCGGTTTCCATGGAGAAAAGTTTCTTGTACTGTGTGACCTGTATGACAAGAATAAGAATAAAAGTATTGGGAACCGATGGAAGCCTACCGTCCCATGGAGATCAAAAATCCTGTTGATCCTGAATGGGAATACCGGAT
The DNA here is from genome assembly GCF_056339915.1 of Blautia sp. ZXY-1-B12. Classification (NCBI taxonomy): domain Bacteria; kingdom Bacillati; phylum Bacillota; class Clostridia; order Lachnospirales; family Lachnospiraceae; genus Blautia; species Blautia sp. ZXY-1-B12. The sequence continues at coordinate 5,854 of NZ_JBWJVP010000096.1, forward strand.
CCGGGCGGTTAAGAAAGTTAATGCAAAACAGATAAGGTATATCGTGGAGAATGAGTTTGAGCTGGAAGAGAAGATCAGGAAAAATAGACGGCCGACTCTGCGGATACTGGGAATAGAAGATTGGGCTCCGCGGAGTACTAATAGGCACTGATTTCCGTCTCGTATACCTGGCAGAATGATTGCTGATATCCTGATTAATTATATTAAGAATGCAGTTTGTAGATTTGAAGAAATGAGAGATATAGGCTGCCTTGATTGTTTCATTATCAAATTGACATCTGATTACTGTATAGTATAATTACAATTAAAAAAACCAAAGATAAAAGACGGAGGAATTATATGAAAGCACATAAATATTGGTCAGTAGGAGCATTGATCACAATGATTGGTACTTTTTACACTGGACATAAAGGGTTAAAATCAAGCCACAAATACTTTGCGTTAAGCTCTATGCTATGTATGACAATGGCGATATATACAGGGCATAAAATGATTTCTGGGAATAGGAAGAAAAAGGCGAATAAAGAGAAAGTTACAGAGAGGGAGGAATAATTAATGTTGGAAGTAGGGGTCAAGGCACCTGATTTTGAGTTGCCAGATCAAAATGGAAAAATACACAGATTGTCGGATTATGCAGGAAAAAAAATAGTATTATATTTCTATCCCAAGGATAATACAGCGGGATGTACGAAACAGGCATGTGGTTTTTCCGAGAGATACCCTCAGTTTACCGAAAAAGGTGCAGTTATTCTTGGAGTCAGTAAGGATTCTGTATCCTCTCATAAGAGATTTGAGGAAAAATATGGATTGGCATTTACACTTTTAGCAGATCCAGAGCGGAAAGTTATTGAAGCATACGATGTATGGAAAGAAAAGAAAAACTATGGTAAAGTCTCTATGGGTGTGGTAAGAACTACATATCTTATCGATGAACAGGGAGTTATCATCAAAGCCAATGATAAAGTCAAAGCAGCAGATGATCCTGAAAATATGCTTAAGGAATTAGATTAATGAAGATAATATTATCCCCTGCTAAAAAGATGATTACAGATACTGACAGCATAGCGCCGGATGGATTGCCTGAATTTATTGAAAAGACGACAGAGATACAAAGTTGGTTGAAAAGCAAGTCAAAAGAAGAACTGAAGACTATCTGGAAATGTAATGACAAAATTACAGAACAGAACTTCAATAGATTGAAAAACATGGATCTTTATCATTTACTTACTCCAGCTGTCTTATCATATGAAGGAATTGCTTTTCAATATATGGCTCCATCCGTGTTTGAGGACAGTCAGTTTGAGTATGTACAAAATCATTTGAGAATACTATCTGCGTTTTATGGCGTTCTAAAACCGTTGGATGGCGTGACACCTTACCGCTTGGAAATGCAGGCAAAAGTCGGCATAGGAGATGCAAAAAACTTATATGAATACTGGGGAGATATGTTGTATTGTTCAGTGATTGACAACAGTAGGATTATAATTAACCTGGCATCAAAAGAATATTCCAAATCTATAGAAAAGTATCTGACATTACGGGATAAGTATATTACAATTGTATTTTGCGAGTTATCAGGAGATAAACTGGTGACAAAAGGTACATATGCGAAGATGGCTCGTGGTGAAATGGTCAGATTTATGGCAGAAAATAATATTGAGAATCCGGTGGATATTAAGAAATTCGACAGACTTGGTTATTCATTCCGGTCTGATTTATCATCAGATACTGAATATGTTTTTGAACGAAAAATAGAACAATGATTTAGATTAAAGATGCTCAGCATGGGCATCTTTTAGTAATAATGAGAATTATTACTATATTATTGACAATATAATAATGATGATATACAATCCCGTCTTTTATTTGATAATTATGCAGATAAAGATTTGCCTGTTATTTTTGTATAAATAATAATGAAAACATCGGTGTACAAGGGGTACAAACAAGATAAAATAGAAATGAGGGGCGATAGAGCAGAAATGTCAGATTTTCCACTCTATCTGAACACGGTCGCTGGTGGCCTTGATCGTAGAGATCAAACCATCGGCGGCTTTTCTTTTGTCGTCAAAATCTATGCTGTCCCAGTTGTCGAGATAATAGGATAACTTCTTTATCTGCTGGGGAGATATGATTTCAACGCTCAATTCAGCGATTGCCTTTGAAATGGTCTGGCGTCGGGTGTCCAGTTCTTCAATTTTTTTATTAGCGTAGGCAAGCAAGGTCGCATTGGCTCCGGTCAGCGTATCAAGCAGCTTTTCAATTTCTGACTCCACCTGTGCCAGCTCCACTTGATAGGCGGTCAGCTTCGGATTGACTTTTTCCTCTCTGCCGTGGAGTATCTGAAAGTCTTTGAACTTTTCCTGCATGGCCGAGAAAATGAATTGCTCAAATTCTTCTTTGCGGATTTTCCCGCAGCCCGGACAGCCTTTGTTTTCCGTCCGTTTGGTACAGCGGAAATATCCGGTGCTGTTTGGTACATGGGTGGCTTTCAGAGCATACCCACAATACCCGCATTTGATTTTTCCGGCCAGCCAAGTATTTTTCGGTTTCCGTCCCTGCTGGAAGGTGGTATTTGCCATAAGTTTTTTCCGGCATTTAAGCCATGTGTCAGAGGAAATGAGTGCTTCGTGGGGAGCGATAACAAGTATCTGGTCTTTTAAGCACCTGTCCTTGTCCTCCTTCACATCCCGCCCCTGATAGAGATAGCAGCCGTTTGTTCCGGCAAAGTCGGAAGCGTCATTGACAATCGCTGCGCCCTGGCTCTTGAAAAATTCGTACAGCTCCAAATCGGCCTGTGCGTAAACGGGGTTTCTTAAAAGCTGGGAAAGAAATGTACGGAACATGGATTTGCCATAAATTTTTATGTCATGTTCCTCGAAGTATCGGGTAATATCTCCGAAGGAGGTTTCCGGTTCAGCGTACATTTCAAACATCAGCCGAACATGGTCGGCGGCTACGGGGTCGGCAACCATTTTCTTTGTGCGGATACCCTCTACCACAGTAGGCTCTAACTGATAACCGTATGGTGCCTGTCCGCTCATGTGAAAGCCTTTCAGGCACCGTGAATAGTAGGCGTCTGTGACACGCTTCTGAATTGTCTCACGTTCAAGCTGGGCGAATACAATGCAGATATTCAGCATGGCCCGGCCCATCGGGGTCGAAGTATCAAACTTTTCTGTGGATGATACAAACTCCACATCATACTCTTGAAACAGCTCCATCATCGTTGCAAAGTCCAGAATAGAGCGGCTTATACGGTCCAGTTTATACACGATGACCCGCCTGACCTTTCCCTTGCGGATCTCGCCCAGCAGCTTTTGAAACTCCGGCCTGTCCGTATTCTTACCGGAATAGCCTTTGTCCTTGAATACCCGGCAGCTCCCACCTTTCAATTCATACTTGCAAAAGTCGATCTGACTTTCAATGCTGATACTGTCCTTGCGGTCTACTGACTGTCTTGCGTAAATACAATCTTCTCTGATAAATTCCATATTGGGCTCCTTTCCTTGTTGGAATGGAGCTACCAACCTTACAACTATATTATACCATCAGCAGCCCCGGACAACAATGTTGCGAATGATTAGGGAAATCTGTCTCCATATTTGCGGAACACCTCATAAAGACAACGCTCAATTTCTTTTTTGCGCTGTGCTTTCTCCTTCGGGGGAAGTACCGGCGTGAGGCTTTCCAGCACAATGATCTTCCCTTGAAATGCGACAGACTTTGTTTCTCGTTCATAAGTGACAGCTTGCGTCATTGAAAACCTCCTTTGCGAAAGTGCGTGTATATGCCTGCCTTTCCCACTTGTCCCGTGGGGAAATGTCAAAAGACGGCACCCAGCAGGTGCCGCCCTTTGAGCTTTCTCCACTTCGGGTCAATGTGGCCCGAGGTCAGTAAGGACTGGAAAGGTACTTTTCTTTGGCATCCTCCACGCTGTTGAGGTCGAATACTTCATAAAGCTGCCCCACAACACGCCGTATATCCTTCTTTGAAAATCCGCAGTTCTCCATTGCCATAATGACATAACCACGGCAGGCGTCATTGCTCCATTCGTCCGGTTCCAAGCCGGGGATTATTCCAAACGCATTTCCCATAAAATGCTCCTTTTTTGAAAAGATGGGGAGCCACACCGGATCGGTTGGCCTATCATCAGACAGCATTGCCGGGGGCTCCCCATAGGTTTTCACTTCATTTCAGACACACCGGACGGGCATAGGCTTCATGCCCCATAGTATTTCAACTCTCCCCATTCTGATGGCAAGGCGTTCTCATTGCCTGCGACGGCTCACGGCTTACAAGGCCGCTTCAACGCTCGGACTGTGACTAAACGCAAGTATCCGGGTTCTGCGCCTGTTCCGGTGGAGCCAGCCTTGCCCCACCTATGGCATGGACCTGTTCGCTCGCTCAGTTTTACAAAGACTGTATTCTCTGAAATCCGAGGTCATGGCGGGTCTGTCACACAGCGCGTTCCCCTTCGTATCCGGGTGTCTTTTTATTCAATTTTCAATCTGCATGAGGCTTGTCTGAACCTCGGGCCATTGTGACCCGAAGTGTTTTGCCTCTCATAAGCCATTTCATTTTCCGGTCTAAATCGGTACGCCTTACAAAGAATTTTTCAAAATTTTTTCTAAGCGCCGCAGACCTCGCTCGATTGCGACACGAACTACTTTTTCATGGACGCCCTCTGCCCGGGCAATGTCCTGTTTGGTCATGCCGAGAATGAAATGAGCATAAATCCGTTTTGCCTGTTTGTCCGGCAGATTGGCAATCGCTGCGTGAAGTTCCTGCATGGTCACTTTCCGCTCATACAGTTCATGGGGAGATAAGGCAACAAAGACAGCTTCATGCTCCAGCCCGTCATCCCGATCAAGGGAATAGTAGGCTTTGTGGCGGTATGTACGCAGCCGGTAGGCAGCCTCTTTACGATCAAACTCTTTGAACATTTCTGCAACTTCTTCCGATACTTCCATGAAGCAATCCGATGTATAGAATGGGTAATAGTCCCGCAAATTGATAATAGCCATATTGACCTCCGTTTCGGTTGTTGGTTGACGAGTGACCGAAACGAAGGCGGCGGGGAGCGGCACCGGGGAATGACTTCGGGCCAACATGACCCGAAGCAGCCCCATAAGAACGCAAAAGCGCCCGGGCGGCATGAAGCCACACGGACGCATGAAATGACATAATAGTTAAGGTTCCAACAAATTTCGCATACATAGCCGGAATAACCCGGAGGCGGGGCTATGCTTTTTTTAACTGATGTAGGTCATGGGCACTGTGAAAAAAGGCAAAGATAGACACGGCGGCAATCCTCCTATATGCCGCCGTGGATTTACACGGTGTTAGGTCGTCGTTGGTTTAGGGGGCGAAAAGAAACGGCGGCTCTGATTTCTCAAAACCGCCGTATCGTCAGTGATATAGGAAAGCACACGAAATCCTCTGCCCGTCAGCGGTTTTTTTCTTTTCCCCGCTGTGGGGGCAGATGTTTCTTAATTGATTTACCACAAGCATAAACTACAAATGTTACACAAATGTCCGAGGCGTCTTTGATTTTGACAGAAAAACAGGCTGAATTGTTACAAAGCTCGGACATTTCAAAAGAATTTTTTGAAAAATACTAAAGAAGCGGAGCAGCTAAAATCTGCTCCGCTTCGATATGATTGATCTAAGGATGTTTTGCTATTTGATTAAACTCACTCTGTCAACCGCAATCGCTCCACAACTGGAAGGTTAACGTCAGTTTTGTAGACCCATATAGGCACAATAAGGCAGATTAGCAACACCAGTCCAGACACCAGCACCAGTGGGATAAATGGATAGGAGAAAACAGCATAATAGGCCACTTTACTAAAAATCATATATAGCAAGATGAAGATTGCTGTTCCAATGGTGACTGCAAGGGAAAGGGAAACGCCCCAATAATAGAAACCTTCCATAAATAGCATTCGTTTGATTTGTCGCTTTGTCATTCCAATGCTTTCAAGAACAGCTAATTCATAGCGCCGAGTATTTACATTGACAACCATTGTATTGACAAAGTTCATGACACCAACAAGCAGCAGGATCACGGACAACCCTGTTCCTAAAACCTTTGCTGTAATGAGATATTCCTGCATTTCTTCTCGCCGTTCATATCGGGATATAATATCAATGTTAGCTTGTGATGCGGTGATTTGCTTTAATTCTTGCAGTATACTTTCGTCATGTTGACCATCCGTATCAAAGGCCACGCGGAACACTCTATATTGCGGAAAGAGTTCTTTCAAAGCTGTTTGACTAATATACAAATCAGGAGCCGTCCCTCTCTCATTGCCTCCTCCTGCTCGAAACCCTTCATTCAAATAACCGTTCGCTACAATAAAGGAATGCTGTCCGTTCTGCGTCTGGATTGTTATTTCCTGCCCTGGCTGAATAAGGCCTTCTACTGTTTTGGACAGCAGCACAACCTTTCCTTGTTCAAAGGCAGACGTGTCAATAGGCAAGTTTAAGGTTTTATTGATTTCTTCCAAATATGCACTGTCAATTCCAAAAACCCCGCTAAAAAAGTTTTGCTGATAATTTTCTAATTTTGCCGGATCAGAAAAATCAATGCCGTTTACTCCGTCTAATGACGCAAGAAACTCGTGAAATACAGCATCGTCATATACAACATCTGCTGCTACTTGAGGATAAGGTGCATAGGTCAACCTCAAATTCTCAATGCCGTCAAGCTGACCAATCTCTGAAACCATTTCGCTGGAAATTAAATCTTCTCTTTCGTGGATACTATATGTGAGTGCAAAATCGCTTACTCCCCATTGGCTCACATAATTCTCCGGGCTTAAACCATGTAATAGCCCTGTGACGACAAGGAACAAGGAAAGGCCGAAAAAAAGCGATGCAAAAACAAGGGTTGTACTCTTAGCATTACGAAAGACATTGTTCCATGCCATTCTGGACAACTTCATTTTGCTACAATTTCTGGCGCTGCTCTGTGTGCTGGCTGCTGTATATTGGAGTGCTGCTATTGGTGAAACACTTCCGGCAATTTTGGCGGGCTTCATGCTTGCAATCATAACGGTAATGAACGTAAATATGGCCGCTCCTATGAAAATAAACGGCGAAAAAGATACTTTTGTTCCCACATCAGAATTTGTTGAATACATCATATTCAGGAAGTAAGGAACAATGCCAAAGGAAACAACCGCACCAAGTAACAGACCAATCGGAATACCAATACAAGAGATTCTGATTGCCTGCTTATAGATAATTCTCTTTATCTGCCTTTGGGTCGTTCCAATCGTTTTAAGACGGCCATAGAATTGCACATCTTTTACGACAGAGACATAAAGAATATTATAAATCAGCAGATAGCCGCTAAAGGATATAAAAACTGCTAAAATTATTACAGCTAAAATAATAGTTCCACCATTTGCCTGTTCTAATGGTACAATTTCAAATGTTTGCCCTTCTGTAAAGTCA
>NZ_JBWJVP010000097.1:0-2287 GCF_056339915.1 Blautia sp. ZXY-1-B12
TCCATGTTTGCACTGGGTTATCCGGCAGAAACAAGACCTCAGCAGGATCGGTTTTATCCAGACAGAATTCACTTTATCGAAAAATAAAATAAAGAACTGACAGGGACAAGACTGTTTGAATTTTTTATAAATTAAAGAAGGAAAAATAGATGGAATTATTTGACGTTATAGACAGCAAAGGTAATCCGGCTGGACAGATTGTATCAAGGGAAAAAGCCCATGCAGAAGGAATCCCCCATAGAACAGCCCACATATGGATTATTCGGAAAAAGGAAGGCAGAGTGCAGATTCTTTTACAGAAACGCTCACAAAACAAGGATTCTTTTCCGGGAAAATTTGATACTTCCTCGGCAGGACACATCCAGGCAGGAGACGAACCACTGGAATCTGCACTTCGGGAACTGAAAGAAGAACTGGGAATCAGCGCAACACCGGAACAGCTACACTTTGCCGGAACCTTCCCCATATCCTTCGCAAAGGAATTCCATGGAAAAATGTTTCGGGATGAAGAAATTGCTTTTGTCTACATCTATCGGGAGCCTGTGAATATAGCGGAACTTGTTCTTCAGACAGAAGAAGTAGAGGAAGTTCAGTGGTTTGATCTGGAAGAAGTATATGAACAGTGTGGAAAACATAGGGAGATATTCTGTGTGCCCGCACTGGGCCTGGGAGTGGTGCGGGAGATATCTGAAAAGCATTGAAAAGAATTAGGCTGAAAGAAAACGCCCTGGAGCACAAAAAAGAGAATTCTTGAAATTCGAGAAATATAAAGGTTCAATTCTTCATAATGGATATTTATTGTGAAAAAATAATCTGCTATACTGACAATATCAACAGCAAAGCAGAATAGCGAGGTGATCGGATGGAAGCAGTACAGAGAATTCGATTGATCCGAATCATAGAAAAAATGGAGAAAAATCCGGAATTCTGTAATAAGTTTGGAATAAAGAATACATCTGAATATATAGCAGAAAAAGAATCAAAAAAAGGCATATATTAGAATGAGTTTCAGGAGGGGTAAAAAATGTTATCATTATTGTTTACAATTTGTATGATCTGGTTTGTAGGAAAATTATTTGCTTTTGGGTTAAAAGCATCCTGGGGAATTATGAAATTACTTTGCACAGTAATCTTCTTCCCGGTGATATTGATAGGTATGGTTTTGGGTGGACTGATGTATATTGCTTTTCCATTGTTAATTGTCGGTGGCATTGTAGCATTGGCAACATCACGTTCATAATGGATCAGAAGGAGAAAACGAATGGGATATGATATTGAGAAAGAAAAGAGAGAAGCTATTGAAGCTGGCCGAAGAGCACTGAATAGTCTTCGTACAGCAAAAGAAAATTTAAACAGTGCAAAGAACTGGGGTCTGGTAGATATGTTTGGCGGTGGCTTTTTCACCACGTTGTTAAAACATTCCAAAATGGATCAGGCGAAACGAAATATGGAACAGGCAAAGTACGATCTTCGTAGTTTCAGCAGAGAATTAAACGATGTAAATATGGCATGTAACCTGAATATCAATACTGGAGATTTTCTTTCTTTTGCGGATTATTTTTTTGATGGATTTGTTGTGGACTGGGTGGTCCAAGACCGGATCAATAATGCAAAAAGACAGGTAGAAGAAGCAATTCGAAGGACCGAAAGTATAGTCAATCAATTGCAACGTATGTAAGGTAAAGGCAATGAATCCAAAATAGACCATTGCCTTTCGTGCAGTGTGGATTATTTTAATTTTGTTTTTTCGGCATTTAAAAGTTCAAGATTGAGCCCCTGCTCCCCGGCTGTCTTATCTACCCAAAGATTCAAAGAGTCTATGGCTAAAGAAATCTCATCAAGTTTTTTACTGATATAAGCAAAATCTTTCATTTCATCATCGCTGATCTTGCCGTCACGTGCAATTTGAATCAGACGGCCGGTAAGAGGATTGATTTCATTTAAGCTGGCAATTGTCTCCAAAATGATATTTGACAAATTAGTCACTTCTACTTCTGGAACATAACGCTGGCCTATTTCGCATTTGTGAGAGCAGTAATAATTGCAAAGATCTGGTCTTTTATAGGCATCTGCCATCTGGAGGATATCATAAGGCGTAGGTTCTTGGGTTTCATATTCAAATTTTTCAATTTTTGAAGCAGAGACAGCATCCATTTTTTCGCTGGCCTCTGCTCTTGTAAGTCCTGCCGCTTCTCGGCAAAGCTGGTAAATAGTTTTGTTTTCTCTGGTGGATTGTTTACCCATGAGAATTCCTCCCTCGTATATCGCTAGGCATGAGGATTACCTG
>NZ_JBWJVP010000098.1:0-4515 GCF_056339915.1 Blautia sp. ZXY-1-B12
GGGTGCAGAGGGACTGGTATTCCTCTTTTCTTTTGTTCTGTATCGGGCACAGCCTGGACAAGATCAGCAGCTATAAATGTAAGACTTATTTTGAGACCATGTACCGGATGTACCTGGCACTGGAGCAGTATATCATTGAGAACCATATCAGGGTCATGAACAGCGGGATCAAAGCCGCCTGACTATAGACTGCGAGGGAGGACTGACTATGCCTTCCGCATGTTGAAAGAAACATGGAATGCGTCCGCTAATACAGCCGTCCCCCGGATGGTTTTGGGCGCGAAGTGACGATGCTCTGGCAGAGAACTCTCCTCCAAAGCCCCTGCGGTGTACGGGGAGAGCCAGAATGCTACCATAAGAACCCTCGCTGCTTGCGGCGAGGAGTAGTCAGGGGCAGTTTTGGCTTGGATACAATGCAGAAAGGATGCGGGGAGAGGATTGCCACTGTCACAGTAATTCGGCAATGCTATGGTTAGTAAACAAAGACAAGGCTGTGATCTGTACCGGGTATGCGCTCTCCGCGGATGGAATGTGGAGACAACACAGCTGGCTGATACACAGAAAACCGCGATCCAACCGGGTAGTGGAGACGACAGAGCCGCGGATACTGTATTATGGTTTTGCCATGACACCGGAGCTTTGCGAGGAGTTTGTCAATGAGAATGTCTGGTAAATAAGGTAGTAAGATGTTTCAGAAATTAATTTTTGAGACATCTTTTTTTCAAGCGGAAAAATGGCAGGGAAACTCCATATGCAGCTGATACTTTTCTTTTGAGCTTGCAGGTGAAAGTTTTTTTGTATTATAATATGAAAAGACAGTTCTCTTATATTTGCAGAAAACCAAAACTCTGTCGGAATACATCGTTTACAAGAAAAACAAAAGAGACATCACCAGTTACCGTGGTAATAAACAGCACAAAAGGAGAATAGAAATTTGAGTCATATACCTGCAATTGTTGATTATCTGAAAAAATTAAATATATTATCTGTAATAGTCAGGATACTTCTTGCCATTATCTGCGGAGGAGTTATAGGAATTGAGAGAAGACGGGCTCACCAGTCCGCAGGAATGAGAACATATATGTTGGTATGTATGGGTGCAGCTATTGTCATGGCAACGGGACAGTATATGTACGACACTTTCAAAACCGGAGATCCTTCCCGGCTTGGAGCCCAGGTGATCAGCGGTATTGGTTTCCTGGGTGCCGGAAGTATTATCACCTCCGGAAAAACGAAAGTAAGAGGCTTGACAACCGCAGCAGGATTGTGGGTTTCGGCCTGCATTGGTCTTGCCTTGGGCATTGGATTCTACAGTGCAGGTTTGATTGCTACGCTGGTCGTTTATCTTATCATGGCGCGACTAAAAAGACTGGAGTATCGATTTCTGGTAGATGATATTTATTTGGAAATTTATTTGGAGTATGACGATGCGCTTTCTGTTTCTGATATCGCACAGCAGGCTGAAAGAAACGGCCTGAAAATCGAGGAGGTGCAACATGGAACCAAAGGAAAAGGATTCCAGAAGGCATTGATCACTTTCAGAAATACCCAAAATGAAAGCAGGGATCATGTCCTGAAAATACTTGAGCATGTGGAAGGCGTAAGGTACGTAAAATACATATATTAATGTTAATCTGCGCCCAATGCTTCTTCCTCAGATAAGGCTTTTTTCGTATCAGAAACTCCATCTTAAAATTTCTGCTATATTTTCCTTACCAAAGAGATTTTTCTTGCGCCATCTTGAAGATCTTTTTGGTAATGCTAACATACGGAGCTGCCAGCTACAGCTCCGCGGATTTTCTCCTTCGTGTTTCCGCGGCTCTGACCTATGGGGGTTGGGGCTGCGGATTTTGTTTGTTGAGAAGGGGAAAAAATTATGCTATGATACAAAAAATGCAGGAAAGGATGGATAACTATGGATGATAAAAGGATTGCTGCAGCAGAACATAAGCACCTAATACCTCTGGACAGGATCAACGGATATGAAGTCCGTCCCGGTTTCTACGGGATCAATGGGGCAACCGCCCTCAGGGAAGGTGTAAATTTTACCATCTGCTCTATGGAAGCAACAAATGTGGATCTTCTTCTGTATCACAGAGGAGAAAAAGAACCATTTGCGGTTCTTCCTTTTCCAAAACATTACCGGATCGGTGGAGTGTATTCCATGTTTGTTTTTGGACTGGATATCTTTGATTTCGAATATGCCTATCGGGTAGATGGTCCATATGAGCCCAAAAAAGGTCTTATTTTTGACAGGTCAGAACCCCTTCTGGATCCCTATGCAAAAGCAGTCACCGGTCAGGAGTGTTTATGGGGCGAACAGCCTAATCAGGACCATGAGTACCGGGCAAGAGTGGTTGTCAATGATTTTGACTGGGGCGATCATGTGGATCCGGTCAGACCGATTGAGGATTCTGATCATATACGAGCTTCATGTCCGCGGATTTACCCGAAAATCCTTCCTCCAATGTCGCTCATCCCGGCACCTTTGAGGGAATCCGGAAAAATTCCCTATCTCAAGGATCTGGGGATTACCGCTGTGGAATTAATGCCTGTATTTGAGTTCGATGAGACTATGGGAAAAAGAGAGGTTAACGGCCGGACTCTTCTGGACTACTGGGGATATAATCCGGTAAGCTTTTTTTCCCCGAACACCAGTTATACAGCCAAAAAGAAATTCCAACCGGGAAGGGGATGAGCTGAAAGACCTGATCAAAGATCTGAATAGCAACGGTATCGAAGTGATCCTGGATGTTGTTTTTAATCATACGGCAGAAGGAAACGAAAATGGTCCCTTTTTCTCATTTAAAGGATTCGATAACCGCATCTATTATATGCTGACTCCGGAGGGCTGGTATTATAATTTCAGTGGATGCGGAAACACACTGAACTGTAATCATCCGGTAGTGCAGCAGATGATCCTTGAGTGCCTGCGGTATTGGACAATCGAATATCATGTGGACGGTTTCCGGTTTGATCTGGCCAGCATTTTGGGAGAAAATGAAGACGGTTCTCCTGCAAGCCAGCCTCCGCTTCTGAAAAATCTTGCGGAAGATCCGATCCTTCGGAACGTAAAACTGATCGCAGAAGCCTGGGATGCCGGTGGGCTTTATCAGGTTGGCAGCTTTCCGGCCTTTTCCCGCTGGGCGGAATGGAATGGTAAATACCGGGATGACATGAGGAGTTTCCTGAAAGGAGACTACTGGTTTGCCGAAGCAGCAGCAAACAGGCTCATCGGATCACCGGATCTGTATACCGGACAGTACAAAGGATATGCATCCTCCATTAAACATTACCTGCCATGATGGATTCTCTCTTTCGGGATCTCTACTCCTTCAATGAAAAGCATAATGAGGACAACGGCTGGAACAACACTGACGGAAATGATGACAATCGAAGCTGGAACTGCGGAGTGGAGGGCGAGACAGAAGATCCGGAAGTCCTCAGGCTTCGCTTCAGAATGATAAAAAATGCCTGTGCAGTACTGATGTGCAGTCGTGGAACTCCCATGTTTCTTGCAGGAGATGAGTTTGGCGATACCCGTTTTGGAAACAATAATCCATATTGTCAGGACAACGAGATTTCATGGCTGGACTGGAAACGGCTGAATACGAATCAGACCCTATACCAGTTTTTTAAAAAAATGATCCAGTTTCGGAGGGCGCATCCGGCAATCCGAAATAACCTGGATCCTTCAGATACCGGCTTTCCGGCAGTAAGCATCCATACAAACCAGCCACGGGATAACTCCATCAATCAGGAAACAAAATGTCTGGCAGTCTGCTATGCCGGAAAGATTGAGCAGGGAGAGGATCTGGTATATGTAGCGTTGAATGTATATTGGGAAAAACAGCGATTTGAGCTTCCAAAGCTTCCGGATGCCTATGAATGGAGACGTTTTGTAGATACTGCATTGGACGAAGCAGACGATATAACCATTACCGAATACTGGCTCCAGCCGCGTTCTGTGGCAGTATTTGTCGGTACACGAACGGAAATATAGTTTTTTTCACAAATTTTTTCTTTCATCATTTTATCAAAAATGAATACGAACGAAAGAAGCATCGTCATGAATAATACAAATCATATGCCAGAAATTACAGAAAAAAAAGAATAAAAAATGGCACGATAGTATCAAAAAAATACACAGATTTTTCAGAATACCAGAAAACAGCTCTACAGGATATTATAGTTCCTTAAAAACAATTCCTCAAACAGAAATAGTATTTAACAGAAAGCCTCTTTTGTAAAGCAGGAGAGGTTTTTCGTATCAGAATTAAATTTTTCTTTTCCATTGAAGAATCAGTACGTCAAAGGGCTGTTACATTTTGAGCATTTTTTCTTCTTTATTGTGTCTCCGCGGAAATCTTTTGCGAAATTTTTCTGCGGAGGCGAACATAGTCAACATAATATATTTATGGTAAACTTACAAGCGAAATTCCTTGTCCTCTTACTCCACAGCTCCTGCTTGGCTGCGTTTTTCTCAATTGGGTATTAATTTTCAGTCATTGACGA
>NZ_JBWJVP010000099.1:0-2974 GCF_056339915.1 Blautia sp. ZXY-1-B12
CATCTGACACCTCAGGTAGTCAGATGAACATTTATGCTTTATAAAAAAACCTTACGGTACAGAAAATATCTTTATACGGATATTGTTCTGTACAGCAAGGTTTTTTATCACTAGAGCATTTTTCAAACACGCTCAGGCCAGTGCCAGCAAATCTTTTCCTTCTTTCAGCCTCTCATAAAACTGTATGTAGAAATCCTGATCCTGGTCATATGGTTTGAGATAGAATCTGTTCACCACAAAGAGGTTCAGATTTCTGATCAGATCTGGATCCTCAGCATTGTACAGTACTTCCTGCACATCCAGCAGAAAATAATGCCAGTCATTTACAAATTTCTCATATTTTTTCAGATCCGGTGTGTCCACCCACTTCTTTACCTTGATCTTACTGCGGTTTGTTTTAGGACATTCGTGAATCTGAAGAATATATTTAAAACTGCCATTCTCGTAGAATCTTCCCAGTGGGAATAACTGCAGAATCCCGGCCGAATAGAGTGGATGTGACAGCGTCCTTCACTGTTAAGGAATATACACTGTTCCTTAACTCCTGTCATCCGAAGATGCGGAAGGATATTTCCATCTGTCACTCCCAGTTCCAGATATTCCTGTAAAAGCTGCTCTGCTGATTTCTGTAATCCTGCCGACAATCTGTATACATCATATGGATCCAGGAGCACAGAATCTCCCATTCCCTGACAACAGTCACAGCAGCCTTCACAGTCATGGCAGTCTGCCTTTACCATATCATTAGAATCATATAATTTACCATCCGAAATCTCTTCCAGTGTCTGTTCTCTGCGCATATGCTATGCTTTTTCCTTTCTCTCAAAAAGCCTCTAATCCTGTAACACCCCAGTCTGAAGCAAGATCTTTCATACCTTCCAAAACTTCCTCCCTTGAATATCCGTTATCATCCAGGAAATCTCCGTCCATATCATTCAGATACAGATAAAAGGTCAGTGCCAGTTCCAGATAGTCTACATCATCTTCTACCATACCCATATATAATTCGTTTTCTGCTTCATTGATCTTGCCTTCTTCTGCCAGTTTCATAATTGTAGCAAAAAGCCGGTCTGCCTCTGTGTAATCTGCTTCCTTCTCCGGAAGTTTGTAATTGGGCTGCTGCTCATGAAGCAGAAGCTTCGCGATCAGTCTTCCTACGTCCTGAATATTTCTTATCATATGATCATCCTGTACTGCCATAATATTATCTTCCCTTCTTTTTTATTTTATCTGGTACATCGTTTCGTAAATAACTATACCCATCGCATAGGATACGGATTCGCAGACAAGAGAGTGATATAGTTATTCCAGTTTTAATCCTGCCAGTGCCTGTGCAAATGCATTATTCACCGGCTCCTTGGCTTCTTTCTGCTGCTGTCTCATATATTTTTGAACATCACGCTTATTGACTCCTGCTCCCTCTTTGGTTCTTCTCGCCTGAAAAGCAGAGAGCTTTTCTTTATAGCCGCAGGCACAGATAAATGTCTCTTCCTTACCTTTCACATACATTTCCATACGTTTATGACACTTGGGACAACGGGCATTGGTAGTTCTGGACAGGGTTTCTTTATAACCGCACTCTCTGTCCTGACATACAAGCATTTTTGCATTCTTTCCATTCACTGCCAGAAGCTTCTTTCCACAATTCGGGCAGATTTTGTTTGTGAGATTATCATGCCTGAAGGTTCCCTGTCCTGTTTTAATCTCATCTACGATATCACAGGTATAGTTCCTGATCTCTTTCAGGAAGGTTTCCTGTTTCATTTTCCCTTTTGCAATATTTCCAAGCTTCATTTCCCAGTCCGCTGTCAGTTCCGGTTTACGCAGTTCCTCAGGTACCAGTTCCAGAAGCTGTTTTGCCTTGGAAGTCAGATGAATTTCATTGCCTTTCTTCTCCATCAGAAAACTGTTGAACAATTTCTCAATAATATCCGCTCTTGTGGCAACTGTTCCCAGACCACCCGTTTCACCGAGAGTTTTCGCAGCTTTCGTATCATGGCTCTCCATATAACGCACCGGATTCTCCATTGCTGCAAGAAGTGTTGCTTCTGTGAATCTTGCAGGCGGCTTTGTCCTGCCTGTATTCATAGATACATTCTCTATGTGCAGTCTCTCACCTTTCTTCATCTGTGGAAGCTTCTGATCTTTCAGTGTCTGTGCATCATCAGCTGTATCCTCATCATCTTCAGTGTCGTCCGTATTTTCATACACATCTTTCCATCCGGCACTTTTTACAACTTTTCCGCCGGCAGCAAAAAGTTCTCCTGCAACAGTTCCCTCCATGCTCACCTGTTCATAAACAAAAGGTGGATACAACACACTGAGAAATCTGCGAACTACCATGTCATAAATTTTACGTTCTTCATTTGTCATATGGTCAAGCTGTACAAACTGCTCCGTAGGGATAATTGCATGATGGTCACTGACCTTTTTATCGTCCACAAAACTTCCATTTGCCCGAACTGGCTGATTCATCAGTGCACCTGCCAGTTTTCTATACGGTCCCACTGCACAGGCCTTTAATCGTTCTTTGATTGTAGGAACAATATCCTTTCCGATATATCTTGAGTCTGTTCTGGGATAAGTGAGAACTTTGTGGTTCTCGTACAAACGCTGCATAATATTCAGAGTCTGCTTTGCAGAATACCCATATTTCTGGTTTGCTTCTCTCTGAAGAGTCGTCAAGTCATACAAACCCGGTGCAAAGGTTTTCTTCTCTTTGCTGGTTATGGACGTTACCTCCACCGACTGGTTTCTGATAGCATTGAAAATTTTCTCCACACATTCTTTATTAAAAGTCCTGAAGCTCTTACTCTTTGGTTCCTTCCATGTCCAGATAATATCACCTGCTTTCAGGGTGATTCCGTAATATTCCTTCGGCTTAAATGCCCGTATCTCTTCTTCCCGTTTCGCGATCATCGCCAGAGTGGGAGTCTGTACTCGCCCGCAGGAAAGCTGGGCATTATATTTACAG
>NZ_JBWJVP010000100.1:0-4350 GCF_056339915.1 Blautia sp. ZXY-1-B12
TGCACTTTTGCAGCAGTAATTGATACAAATACAGATAAAATCTATGGTGTAACCGTAAATACTACAGACGGAACCAACTATGGCCTGCGTCATCTGGAGAATATCTGGCGTGGAAGTATGCTTTCCTGGGGAACCGGATATACAACAGAAGTTCACGGATGCCCTGTTTCTTCTGCACATTATAAATCAATCATGGGAAAAACAATTGACAGCGTTACTTATTACACAGATAAGGGTATGATCATTTTTGATGTCCCTGATGTAAAGGTGCAGACAACTACAGGAATTAAGGCAACAGTAGCAGATATTATGAATACAGACTCATCTGCAGCAGTTACCTTTGACCAGGCTCTGCCGGCAGACTTCAAGGCACAGTATACTGTAGACAAAACAGTGGTTTCCTGCACAGACGGAAAACTTGCAGTTGGAGCTCTTGCATTGGGAACACATAAGGTTGAAATTGCAGATGCCAGCGGAAAATATGCAGCCATTGTAACTGAATTTACAGTAAATACAGACAAAATGCCGGCTTCTTATGACAGTAACGAGACAAAACTGGTTGCAGCAAAAGGCATTACAGCAGAAGAGTTCTCTGCATACATTAAGAGCATCAGCAAAGTAAAAGTTGATGATACAGAATATGCCGCAACAGGAAGAGGAAGCAAGGTCATTGTAAAAGAAGATGGAACTCTTGATCTCACAGATATTCAGGTAACAGATGCAACTGTATTTGAAATAACTGCTGTAGGATATAAGAATAATCTTACTTTTACTTACAAAGAAGCAGAAAATACATTTGAATTAAATACTTCTTCCAAGACTCTTTATACAAAAGGCAGCACAAAAACCACTCTCAAAGTTACAACAAACCTTACAGATAAAATCACATGGAAATCCAGCAATACAAAAGTGGCTTCTGTAAACAGCAAAGGTGTTGTAACTGCTAAGGCAAAAGGAACAGCAGTGATCACAGCATCCTGCGGAGAATACCAAGTAACCTGCAAGATAACAGTTAAAAATCCATCCCTGAAACTTAGCAAATCTTCAGCAACTGTAAAAGTTGGAAAAACAACAAAAATTTCTGCAAAGGCAACTCCATCAGGAAAGGTTACTTACAAGTCAAGCAACAGCAAGATTGCAACAGTAAGCTCCAAAGGCGTTGTAAAAGGAAAGAAAAAAGGTACTGCCAAAATCACAGTAACCTGCAATGGTGTTAAGAAAGTATTTACAGTAAAAGTAAAATAAACGATAACAGGTAAATAATTCACACAATAAATGACCTCGGATTTTGCTCCGGGGTCATCTTAATGAGAAAAAAACAACATTAGCAGAATCTGTTATATATAGATTTTTGTATACTAAAATGATACACTTTTAAAGTTAGTTATGATTAAGTTTTGCTTCATCCAAAAACAGATATCATATCCGGCAAAATAAAAAAATGAAGGAGAGGAAACAACGTGAATAATCAAAATTTTTATCTGCGTCTGATCGCACTTTTGTTGATCATCATGGCGGTATTTTTCTATAACGGAACAGTAAAAGATAAAGAACAGGCTCAGGATATTGCAGATCTGACTGCCAAAACAGAGAGTCTGGAGAACCAGCAGGACCAGATCCTTATAGCATTAAAGGAAACTTATGAGGAACAGAAAACAGTAGCAGAAAGTAATGCTTCTTCTGATGTATCTTCGGAAGCTGATAATAAATCTGAAAAGGATTCTGCAGAGGATAAAGAAAATGCAGATCAGGCAGATTCTGAAGAAACCGATGATTCTGACAATGTATATAAAAATGGCACCTTCGAAGGTTCAGGAACCGGATACGGTGGAACGATCACTGTTCAGGTGACTCTGGAAGATGATACCATTACAGCAGTCAGTGTAGTCAGTGCACCGGGTGAGGACAGTGCTTATCTGTCACAGGGCGAGAATGTCATAAACAGTGTCATCAGCGAGCAGAGCACAGATGTTGACACCATTTCCGGAGCAACTTTCAGTTCTACCGGTATCTTAGAAGCAGTAAATGACGCATTATCAAAGGCGGAAAACGCATGAAAAAGAAACAACGAAAGGTACGGCTGATCCGTGCCGCCATACAGCTTATATTTTTTATAGCAGCGCCCTCCCTTTTTTCCACAGCATTTGCAGGAATCAAATCCATCTTTCTTGCAATCGGAGGACAGCAGAGCGTAACCTGGAACTCTTTTCTGAATATTACGGCATTATTGTTGATCATTACTATTTTGTTCGGACGTCATTTCTGCGGTTATGCCTGTGCGTTTGGCTCGCTGGGAGATGCTCTGTATGAGCTTACCGCATTTATCCGTGCGAAATGTTTTGGAAAAAAGAAAAAACATGGATATCCGGAAGAATGGGTACACAGATTACAGAAAGTAAAATATGTGATTCTTGCATTTCTGCTTCTTTCCTGCATAACAGGATTCTATTCCAAATTACAGGGAATGAGTCCATGGGATGTATTCTCCATGCTTACAACAGGCAGACTGCCGAAATCTACCTACATTGTGGGAACAGTTCTGCTGATCCTGATCATGGTCGGAATGTGTACACAGGAGCGTTTCTTCTGCCAGTTTCTCTGTCCTATGGGAGCAGTATTTGCAATCATGCCGATCATCCCGGGAGCACTTTTCAAACGAAATCGTCCAAACTGTGCGCCAAAGTGCACTCTCTGTAAGAAGAGATGTCCGGCACATCTGGATATTGACGGCGATACTGCACATTCAGGGGAATGCATCTGCTGTCACGCCTGCACTGCAGGTCTGCCCAAGGAAAAATATTCATACAGGCACTGTTATTGATAAAAATTAGCAACTGCTAACTTATTGAAAAAATTTGATTAGTAAGAACTAACTATATTGGTAGACATACTATCCGTACAGTGATATAGTCTATAGAGTTAGTTGGAAACAACAATAAGAGGATAAGGAATCAGAAAATATATGACAAACAGACGCTCTTTTGTACTGGGACTTTTTATTACAGCCTCTCTTTTATGCACATCCCGGACTGCATGGGGAAACTCTGAAATAAACACATACACCAAAACAGACTTTGCTATGGACACCGTAGTATCAGAGACTCTTTACACAACAGGTGAGGATATCACAGCAGACATAATCTCTGCATTAAAAGATGTGGAAGAAAACTGGATCTCCTGGACAAAAGAAAGTTACTCAGATATATCAGATCAATCAAAATGCCGGGAATACAACAACGGTATCTGATGAAACTGCCACCTGTTTAAAACAGGTACTGGATTTGTCGAAAGTTTCTGGCGGAGCCATGGATCCTACTATGGGAAGAGTGATCCGCCTGTGGGACATTGACGGAGAAAATCCGCACATTCCTTCAGATGATGAATTAAATTCCCTGCTTGAAAATGTAGGATATGACAAGGTGACTCTGGATGGAAATAAAGTTACCATGCCGGAGGGAGTAACTCTTGATCTGGGGGCTGCAGGTAAGGAGATCGGCTGCGATGCAGCACAGAAGATTCTTGATGCAGATAAAAATGTATCAGGCATGATCCTGAATCTGGGCGGCAGCAGTGTTATGAGCTATGGAAGCAAACCCGACGGCTCTGCCTGGCAGGTAGCTGTCACTGATCCGCGGGATACAGAAGGTGATTACCTGGGAGTAGTTACTCTGAATGGTACTGAATTTTTATCTACTTCCGGAGATTACGAAAAATACTTTATAGAAGATGGTGTTCGATATCATCATATACTGGATCCTGCTACAGGATATCCTGCAAGAAGCGGTCTCACATCTGTGACGGTTGTGTGTGATGACGGCCTGAACGCAGACGGACTTTCCACTGCATGCTTTGTACTGGGAAAAGAAAAGGCAGAAGAACTTTTGAAGAAATACAATGCAGACGGACTGTTCGTAGATGATTCTGATCATGTCTAGGTATGACGGAAGGCATGAAAGAAAGATTTCAATTACTGAAAGATACTTATTCCATCGGTGAATAGGTTTATCTTATATAAAGATTTCTGAACTGTCAAAAATTTCAGTTTTCCGGACAGTTTGGAAATATATTTATTGTTACTGTTCACTCCGTTCACAGTAACATAGCCAAAATTCATTCCAGATTGCCTGCGGCAATGGAATTTTGGCTTGTATGTCTCGGGATTTTGGCCCGTCTTATTCAGTGCCAAAACTACCTCAGCGGGATAGTGGTGTGTGAACAGTTGACTACTTATTAACTCATATTCAGGAGGATTTAAAGGTATGCGCAAAGGAAATTTAATCAAAATGGCAGCTCCTGCAATTTTAAGTGCAGCAATGATGGTTTCAGGATTACCGGTTATGGCTGCGGATT
>NZ_JBWJVP010000101.1:0-3389 GCF_056339915.1 Blautia sp. ZXY-1-B12
TGCATATAAATGGGTTTTCTTCCTTACCTGTATCACCTGTCCCGCCTGATACTGCGGATTCTGAGTCTGATCCGGCTTCGTGCTCCATCCAAGAAAAGTATATCCTGTCTGATTTCTTATTGCTGGAAGTGTCACTTTTCCATTACTGTCTGCTTTTCTTATTATCGTAGACCCATCTGCCTGATGGAAAATAACCACCTTCTGAGAAGCAGATGAAATCGCTTCTGTTCCCTCCGACGGTGCCAGTGATTCATCCTTTTTATTATCCGAATATGTAAAAGATGTGAAGCTTGTGGTTCCTTTTTCCACATCGTAAACCCTTACTTTGCTGGTTTTCGCAAAAGCTGTTTGACAAAAACATGAACTACAGCAAATTGCTCCTGTCAACATCATAATCATCATTTTCCTGCTATAATGTCTAACCTGAATTATTCGATTCCTCATTTTAAAACTCTCCTTTCCTGTCATGTGAATATTCACAATCCTCATTTTCTCCTACTACTTATACAGTGTCATCTTTTCATTTTTCCACTGTAGCAACATATTTTTCTTATATATATTGCACATACATTATCATAATACAATCGTAATCCATATCTGTAAATTTTACTTTTTCCCTCTTTTCCACCTGATAATTATTTCCCCAAAACCATTCCAGCCAATAACCAGCGTAAAAAAATATTTCATTTCCTGTGCATTTGCAGGGTACTTAGATATTCTTAGCCGGCAAAAATCTGCGTTATGAGAAATCAGAGACACTGTCTGAGCCGCAGGCGAGTTTGGCTCTGATTTCTCATGCTTTTAGCAGATTTTTAGCGGCTTAGAATATCTTAGTGCCCGAAACCGCACAGGAAATGAAATATTTTTTTACGCGTCCCTTTTTGACCCAAACAAAAAATGGCGACACAAACTGCCGCCATTTTTCACTCTCTTACTTATTAATCTTAAGAATATAAGTACTATACACCTCATCCTGGAACACAACTTCTCCAAGCGAATTCAGCACCTCTTCATTCAGTGCATCCCCATATTTCTCCCGTTCTTTCAATCCCACAAAAATATAAGAAACATCATACTCTTCCAGCAGTTCCTTCACATACTCCACATCCAAAGAAGTATAAATACTCTCAATATCCGCGCTCTTCTCATTCAAGTCCGCAGTATCATCTCTCCACAGCCACTCATGCACATACCATCCCAGCACAGTCGGAAGCCCTGTCATAGCAGAAACACGCTCATAACCACTATAGCTGTCCCCGTTCGCCTCAAGCACAACCGGTGACCCTTTCACATTCTTCTTCAGCCATTTAATACCAGCCACATCCTCTGTGAAATCATTTGACAGGAAAGATGTCGCATTCAATCCTTTATATTCAGAAGGCTCCCATACCTTTCCAAACCACGCATACACACTGTTTCCAAAATAACCAAAGGTCCAGCAAAGCAGTACCAGACCGATCACTGACACAACCTTAAACACTTTCTTACGTGCAGCCACCAGCATACGGAAAATACCATATCCCATGGTCATCCCAAACAGCATATACGCCTGATAAGTCAGCTTAAACATAGTATTCGCCCTGGCGTTTCCATTTTCGTAAATATCCCTTACATAAACCAACTCCGGAATCACGATCAACCCGATTGCACAGAGTCCCATGACAATCGCAAACAGATCCGGCACAGAGATTGCTTTCATCAGTTTATACAGACTTCTGTTCGCACCACCACGAAGCTTCTCCCAGATGATACAGATGATCAGCAGAACTGTCAGAACCACAGGCAGTCCCCACAAAATCAGCAGCTGATGGATCATAGAATGATTCTGCGCAATTCCCACACCTTTAAACATACTGTCAAACTGCAAAGTAAACGGCAGAGAAACAACGTATGAGATCACAATGATCTCCACTGCCTGAACCGCAGTCACTGCCAGAATCCTCTTCACTTTACCATCAAACTGAACGATATTGGTAAACAGCACCACTCCACCGGTCACCACGAAATAAATAATAAAATCCCAGAAATTCGTAAACCGGAACATACCGATCATCACTGCAGCCAGCAGGATATGCGGAATCAACAGCTGTTTTTTCCAGAACTGTTTCCGGCCCGGCTTCATGATCACTGCTTCTCTCATCCGCACACTTCGCATCCACGCATAAAGAAGTCCCACCAGAAACAGCACAAACATTACATTTACCACATGGGCATGGAGATCTCCCAACACAAAGGAATAACATGGAAATTCATGGATCGTCTTGTCCGGCACATCCGGATTGTATCCAATATAACGGGTCGCATCCGGGAACCAGTAGCTGTCCGTTTCTTTTCCCTGCAGCTTCTGGATCCATGGAATGATCTTACTGTAAACCACATAATGCATATTTCCCGCAATTGATACAGAAAGTCCTGCTATGATCCCGGCCACTGCCGGCACACAACGTTTCTTTCCTGTCAGGCTTCCTTTAAGCCTGTCCACAGACATCTGACGAACCAGTGAAAACGGAAGCACAAACGCAAATGCAGCCACAAAAGTACGCATCAGATTGTAAGTGAGTTCTACTTTACTGCCAGTCAGCTTCGTCAGAAATACTGCAAAATACTGTCCGCCATAATAATAGTTGATCGTACCTTCTGAATACCACAGATCTCTTGCAGGAAGTGTCGTACTTCTCATCATGGCTTCCATAAAACCATAATCCATAAATTTCTCAGTTCCGTATGCCTGCGGACGGAATCCTGCAAAATAAGTCCACATCAGGAAAAATATAAAGAACAGAATTTCCTCTCCGTAAATCAGATTTACATTTCCGAACGGAAAGCAGTCAATTCCATTTTTTCCCTGAAAATGATATAAAACCCCACAGCCAACAGCACATACAATAGACACACCGATACATGTCGCTGCCAGTAAATGGCAATATCTTCGCAGTTACCAGAAACCACGTAAGAAAACCTGTCACAGTAATCGCCAGCACTTTTGAAAACATCCAGCCTTTGTCCTCAAATCCGGCAAACAGTCTCCCTGTCACAGGCATGGCAACCATTCCCATCAGAAATGCCAACAGCCACCAGGTCCAGAATGTCCATACATCTCCCTTTAACAGAAATGCAGACAGCCCTGCAAGAGCTGCTGCAAGAAGCACTCTCGGTGCCCATTTCTTCATCCGTACGTCCTCCTTAATCATTTATAAAATTATTGTGGTTACTATAATCTTACACATTCTCTCTTATCTCTGTAAATCTGTGATCACCCGGCTCATAATCATAAATCCGGAGTAATCCCCGTAATAATGCATTTGAGGATTATTCTGTTGTTTTATAGATCCGTATCCGTCCATCCTGAGTCTCATAAACCTTTTCATATGCCGCAGCAATTGTCTCCT
>NZ_JBWJVP010000102.1:0-9131 GCF_056339915.1 Blautia sp. ZXY-1-B12
TGTGCAGACGAAGGTCTTCTGTTCCGGCCAGGTTGCCTTATATACAATGGCTGCTGGTGTATCTGCTGTATAACCGCCTTCAATAAGACGTCTGCTCAGCTCTTCCAGCATTCCTGTACTTAAGAATACAACCATAGTTGCCTGATGAGCCGCAAATGACTGAATGCTTTCCTTGGACGGAACCGGAGTTCTGCCTTCCATTCGTGTAATGATCACACTCTGAGAAATATCCGGCAGAGTATATTCCAGATTCAGGGCACTTGCAGCACCGCAGAATGCACTGACACCCGGACAGTAATCATAAGTGATATTTTTCTCATCCAGAATATCCATCTGTTCACGGATCGCACCGTAAATACATGGATCTCCGGTATGAAGGCGGACAGTTGTCTTTCCCTCTGCTTCCGCCTTCTCGATCACATGGATCACTTCCTCCAGTGTCATTTTTGCACTGTTGTAGATGGTGCAGATGTCCTTTGTATATTCCAGAAGCTTTGGATTTACCAGTGATCCTGCATAGATCACCACATCTGCTTCCTCCAGATACTGTTTTCCTCTTACTGTGATAAGATCCGGTGCTCCCGGACCTGCTCCTACGAAATGTACCATAATCTATCATTCTCCTTATTATAAATTTATTTCAACTGTTCAATACTTTCACAGTTGTGAGTCAAAATCCATTCAAGCGGATATTCGCAATCCGCTTCGCTACTTGCTCATAACCGAATAACTGCTCCGCAGTTTATCAGAAGGAGCTTGCACTCCTCCTGATACAAGCAAGTCCCCACCCACTGCTTATTGCTTTTCGCAATTGAAACAGGGGACTTACTTGATTTCGGTTAAAATCGCCTTTGCGATAGGATCTTTACTGTGCCTCATCATTCTGTGCATTGATCCGCTTTATCAGCTTCTCTGCATCTGCCAGTCTGCCCCAGATACCCATAAGTATTATTAAAAATCACTGCCCCCAGAAGGATCTGCTCATAGGATCTGTGATTTAAATAAAACTGGATCCTGTCCAAGATCTCTTTCATGGTCTTCTGAAGTATCTGATATTTTTCCAGAATGTCTATTGCTTCATCTGTAGTAGATGCATTCAGGATTTCCTTTGCACACTCCAACGATGCTCCTGCCCGGATCGCATTGGATGCCAGCACTTCCATCCTGGCATCTGCACTGTGGGAATGGGTATTCATGATTCCTGCTGCAACTTTTACAAACTTTCCGATATGAGCAATGAAAAGGATTCCCTTAACTCCCATATCAATTGCCATGTCAATGGTCTCACCTACATAATTGCTGCATTTAATATTTTTTTCATAAGGGAGATCCATATGCTCCCGCAGATAATCTGCCCCGTAATTTCCCGGTGTTACCAGAAGATATTCTTCTCCCTGGGAAAAATGCTGCTTCATCTCTACATTGATACTCTGTACAAGAGCAGCTTCGCTCATAGGTTCTACAATCCCGGAAGTTCCCAGAATTGAAATTCCTCCCACAATTCCCAGACGGGGATTAAAGGTTTTCTTTGCAATTTCCACACCTTCAGGAACGGAGATGATGATTTTCAGACCACCCTCATAATCATATTTCTCAGCGATTTCTGTGGCTTCACGCAAAATCATGGCCTTTGGCACAGGATTAATAGCTGCTTCCCCGATTTTCTGGGAAAGTCCGGCTTTTGTTACCCTTCCCACACCAACACCTCCGTCGAGGATGATTCCCGGTTCTTTTGTTTTCTGCACCGTGGCATAAACCAGTATTCCGTTTGTAGTATCCGGATCATCTCCTGCATCCTTCTGAATTGCACAGGTCACCTGATTTCCTTCAATCCGGATGTCTTTCAGTTCCAGTGTAAGCAGGATTCCCTTAGGAGTCATCAAGGTGACAGCCTTATGCATGACACCACCCAGCAGGATCTCTGCAGCACCCTTACATGCAGCTGCTGCGCAGGAGCCTGTTGTATAGCCAAACCTCATTTTTTTATTGCCACGTATCACGTAGTAATCTTCCAGTCCGTTTTTCATGATATCTCCTTTGCTGCATTGTTGTCACATCCTGTCTGCAGATTACTATAATGTCATTTATATAACATCTACATAAAAAGGAGGGATTTCTGTGTGCAACAAAATCCCTCCTGAAAGCTCTTTTCCCGAAATATCCTCTGGTTGCCGCAGATCATATTTCTTATATACAATGAAAAGCAGACAGTATCTGGCTGTTACAGTAACGGACTTGCGCAGGAATTTCACCTGACTTCCTGTAATGCTTTTCCAGAATTATTTCCGAGAATCATTATATAATTTTGAGCAGTAAAAGTCAACGCATTTCATGGCTATACCACCTTGTTATACTACCTTATGCTTCAGCCATTTCCTACTGTGGAAGCGAAGAGAAAATACGATTCCCCGCACTGTCCAGTCAGTAAACATTCCAATCCATACAGCCATTGGGCCGAAGCCTCTGAAACGGATCAGATATACACAAAGACAAAAACGGAATGTCCACATAGTGATACAGGATGTAAGCATTGAAAATTTTACATCTCCGGCTGCTCTGAGGCCATAAGCAGGAATAAACGCCAGGGTCCATACAATAGGTTTGACAACCGTTATCCAGGATATCATATGGAAACACATTCTTGCACTTTCCGATTCCATACCACCCAGCTTTGTGACCGGAATAGTTAAGGCAAACACCAAAAGACAGCTTGCAACAACAATGATTTCTGCAAGAACACTTAATTTCTTAATATAGTAAACTGCCTCATCCTTTCTGCCCGCTCCCAGACACTGTCCTACTACAGTCATCAGACCGATTCCTACACCGATAGCTGCAATACCGTTAAGGTTCTCAAGGATATTCGTCATTGCCTGAGCTGCAATGGCTACCGTCCCCAGTGTAGATACGGAAGACTGTATTGCCAGCTTTCCAAGCTGAAACATGCTGTTTTCTATGCCGGACGGGATTCCCAGAGCCAGAACTCTTCTGATCATTTTTCCATCCGGACGGATCTGTCTGTAATTTCTGACTACAATAGGCTGTCTGTCCATACGAAGCTGCCAGAGTACCACTACAGCACAGAAGACTCTGGATGCAAGAGTTGCGATGGCAGCTCCTGCCACTCCCATATTGAATCCCCAGATCAGCGCCGCATTTCCGCCGATATTAATCACATTTGAAATAACCGATACTGTCATTGGCCCTCTGGTATTTCCCTGGGACCGGAATATGGATGCTCCCGCATCATAGAGTGCTATAAATGGAAAGGATAATGCCGTATAGAAGAAATACACCTGAGAGGCAGTCATAACATCTGCTTCTACTTTTCCGAATATCAGTTTTAACAGCGGCACACGAAACAGCAGGCACAGAGCAGTCACTGCTACAGATATGGCAGTAATGATAAATAATACCTGTCTTGCTGATTTATTTGCCATTTCATGATTTTTCTGACCTATGTACTGTGAACAGAGGATTGCACCGCCTGCTGCCAGCGCTGAGAACGCCTGGATCACCAATACATTGATGGAATCCACCAGAGATACTGCGGATATTGCAGCAGAGCCTACATTGCTGACCATCATGGTATCCACAGTTCCCATCAGGGAATTCAGTACCTGTTCAAAAATAACCGGTATCAACAGGGTTCGGAGCATTTTGTTTGTAAAAATATGTTGCTGTTCTTTCATTTTTTTCCACCTGAATCTATTTTCTTTTTTTGATTATACGCTTAATTTTCTGTGATGCAATAGAATAAAATGTATTTTTTAACGTTTTCAGGGTTACTGTTCACCCGCCACTATTCCGCGAGGTGTTTTGGCATGAATATGCCAAAATCCCGAGACATACAAGCCAAAATTCCATTGCCGCAGGCAATCTGGAATGAGTTTTGGCTACATTACTGTGAACAAAGTGAACAGTAATTTTTCAGGAAATCTGATAATTGTTCTTGTTATGTTCTTCAAAATCTGATACAGTAAATCTGTTAAAAATAAGGCAGGGCATATCAGCCCGCAATTCTTAAATCTTATACAAATCAAGAAAGCAGACAGATCATATGCAAAGAATCCTTAAATATATTATCTCCGAAAATACAACTCCGGTCACGATTCTGGACTTTCTAAAAAAAGAGGGGTTTTCCCGCCACATATTAAGCTCAATGAAGAACACTCCCAACACCATCATTCTCAATGGTGAACGTGGTTTCGGACGATCAGTGCTTAAACCGCAGGATCATCTGATCGTCACTGTTCCTGAAACCGAATCAGGAGAAAACATTATCCGTACAAAGATGGATTTGAATATCATTTATGAAGATGAGGATATCCTTGTGATAAACAAGCCTGCAGATATGCCTGTGCACCCTTCTGCGGGAAATTATGAAAATACTCTGGCAAATGGAATCGCCTGGTATTTTGCAGAAAAAGGAGAAGATTTTGTTTACCGCTGTATCAACCGGCTGGACCGGGATACCACCGGTGCTCTGATCCTTGCCAAAAATCCCCTCAGCGCAGCGATTCTGTCAGTTCAGATGAAAAAACGTCAGATTCTCAGGACTTATCTCGCACTTGTAGACGGGCTTCTTCCTGACTCCGGAACGATCAACGCTCCTATCGCACGAATGGAAGGCTCCGTGATCACCAGGGAAGTAAATTTCGGAACCGGGGAGTCTGCAATAACTCATTATGAACGGCTGGCGGCAGGAAAAGAATATTCTCTGGCCGAACTTCATCTGGAAACAGGACGCACACACCAAATCCGTGTGCATATGAAATATATCGGGCATCCTCTGCCCGGAGATTATTTATACAATCCTGATTACCGTCGGATAAACCGCCAGCCCCTCCATTCTTATCAGCTGGAGTTTACTCATCCGACAACCGGAAAGGTCATGCTTTTTACTGCTCCGCTTCCCATTGATTTCATTTCTGCCTTTTATAGCAATCCTCTAAAATAATGTATTTATAGCAATTCCATAAATTACTGCAAACAAAACAGTTCATCAGCTTTTTGTCTGATGAACTGTTTTGATATGAATGCATATACATTCTTACTTATTTTTCTCATAAATGATCAGAAGACCTCTCAGAAGAAGTTCCTCATCCAGAATGATTTCTCTTTTACAATGGGGAACGATTTTCTTTGCCAGACCACCGGTTGCCACTACAGTTGCCTTCTCCCCCAATTCCTCTTCGATCCTGTCAATAATTCCATCCAGAGCTGCTGCATTGCTGTAAAGAACCCCACTCTTCATACATTCGATCGTGTTTTTCCCAATCACATGTCTTGGCGCATCAATACTGATTCCGCTGAGCTGGGAAGCCCTCGCAGTAAGTGCATCCAGGGAAACCCCTACACCCGGAAGAATCATTCCTCCTACATACTGCTTCTTACTGTTGACAACAGACGCTGTGGTTGCAGTTCCCATATCAATAAGGATTAACGGCACCGGATAACCGGCAATTCCTGCCACTGCATCAGCAACCTGATCTGCACCAAGCTGTCCCGGATTATCCATCATAATATTCAGTCCTGTCTTTACACCAGGTCCGAGAACAATTGCATTTTTCTTAAGAATTTTCTCTGCGGCAAGTTTCACAATATTTGTGATCTGCGGCACTACAGAAGAAATAATACAGCCCTCAATCTCTGTTTTTTTTATATGATAGATATCAAGAACATTCTTTAAATCCACCGCATATTCCAGTTCCGTCTTTGTACGGTTAGTAGAAAGGCGTTCTATAAAATATGTTTTCCGGTCATCAATACATCCAACTACAATGTTGGTGTTTCCAACGTCAATTGCTAAAATCATAATTATTTATCTCCAATTTCTTAATCGTCCTGTTCCCTTAACAGACAGAATCCTGCATCAGCGAAAGAATTTTATCCAGGATCCTAAAAGCTGCGTCTTCTTTACTCATAAGCGGAAGAGAGATTTCCTCATCCTGTGTGATCAATGTCAGTACATTGGTATCTCCCTGAAATCCGGCGCCCTCCACTTTCACATTGTTGGCAGCCACCATATCCAGATTTTTCTTTGCCAGCTTGGCTCTGGAATTGTCGATCACATTCTGTGTCTCCATGGAAAATCCGCAGAGAAACTGTCCATGCTGTTTGTGTTCCCCAAGAAACTTCAGGATATCATCTGTTCTTTCCAGTTCTATGGACATCTGTCCATCACTTTTCTTAACTTTTTCTTCACTGATCCTGGCAGGGCGGTAATCTGCCACAGCAGCAGCTTTAATAATGATGTCCTGTTCGTTGCTGACAGAAGTTACAGCTTCATACATGTCTCTTGCAGTCACAACAGGTATCAGATTTACAAACATGGGAGGTTCAATTGAAGTACGTCCGCTGACCAGCGTGACATCTGCACCGCGGAGCATGGCAGCTTTCGCAATAGCATAGCCCATTTTTCCTGAAGAATGATTGGTAAGATAACGAACAGGATCAACAGATTCCTGTGTAGGACCTGCAGTTACAAGGATTTTCTTTCCTTTCAGATCTTTCTCACAGGCAGCTTCGCGCTCAATATAGGCAAGTAATGTCTCAGGTTCCGGCATTTTTCCCGCTCCTGTGTCACCACATGCCAGATATCCGCACGCCGGAGCGATCACTTCATATCCGTAATGCTCCAGAATCTTTAAATTATCCTGTACTACAGGATTCTCAAACATATTGGTATTCATGGCCGGGGAAATGAATTTTTTACATTTGCATGCCATGATCGTGGTAGTAAGCATGTCATCTGCGATCCCATGTGCCAGTTTACCGATCACATTAGCACTTGCCGGTGCGATCATCACTACATCTGCTTTCTTTGCAATCGATACATGCTCTACCTGAAACTGAAAATTCCGGTCAAAGGTATCCACCAGACATTTATTTCCTGTGAGAGTTTCAAAAGTGATCGGATTGATAAAATTCGTGGCATTCTCTGTCATCAGCACATGAACATCTGCATGGCGTTTCTTCAGCGCGCTTGCCAGATATGCAATCTTATACGCCGCAATGCTGCCTGTCACTCCCAGTAATACTGTTTTTCCTTCCAGTGTCATTTTCCTTTACCTCTTTCTCCGAACCATATTATTTCTGGCTGTTTCTACGTCTTTATACTTACATGTCAAAATCTATCATAATTCATCTTTGATAACAGGATTCTGACTTTTACAATTCTATTTATTATAGACTAATTATTATCAAAAATGCAATAAGTGATTTGTTTTATTTGCGAAACAATCAGAACGTTACTGTTCACAGTAACGTAGCCAAAATTCATTCCAGATTGCCTGCGGCAATGGAATTTTGGCTTGTATGTCTCGGGATTTTGGCATATTCATGCCAAAACACCTCGCGGGATAGAGGTATGTGAACAGTAACGGTGAACCTCAGCAAGATTACACTTAACCGTTGTTTATAAAGATTTCCTGCATTATAATAATAATCAGTCAGATATCCATAATTTGCGCTGGACTCTACCTGACTTAACTGACAGACCGGATTACTATAATATACTGATATCAACATATAAATCCGGTGTATGACTTTGTGGAGGAATATAGGAATATATGAAGAATTATCAGATCACGCAATGGTGCGCAGCTTTTATCAGACAGCAGGTACAGGAAGGAGACTTCTGTATTGATGCTACAATGGGAAACGGAAATGATACGCTTCTGCTTTCGCAGCTATGCGGAGAATCAGGAAAGGTTCTTGCCTTTGATATTCAGGAGCAGGCACTGACTGCAACCCAAAAGAGACTGAACGCCGGACATGTTCCGGAAAATTACCGACTGCTTCTGGAATCTCACGCAAATATGGCAGAATATGCCACACCAGACAGTGTAAGCTGCATTGTATTTAATTTTGGTTATCTTCCCGGAGGAGATCATTCACTTGCAACCAGAGGTAAAACCAGCATTCAGGCATTGACCCAGGCTTTAACCCTTCTGAAAAAAGGCGGAATGATTTCTCTTTGCATCTACAGTGGCGGCGATTCCGGATTTGAAGAGCGGGATCAGATCCTTGACTGGCTGAAAAACCTTGATCCCCATCAATATCTGGTAATCAAAAGCGAATATTATAATCGCCCCAACAACCCACCGATACCAGTGCTGATAATTAAAAATTAACTGTATCTGTTCCAAAAAGCAGCAGAAAAGATTTTTCATATCTCTCCTGCTGCTTCTTGTTATGCCTTTTCTTCAATTTTTGTTTGTTCTCCGGGCACTTATACTTCGATTTCTGTTTTACTTAATCTGTAATGGTAATCTTCTCAATAACCGGCTGCTGATCTGACGGGATTGTTCCATTGTCGTCTGTCGGTTTTGCATCCTCGCAGATCTTATCAACAATATCCATGCCTTCTGTCACATGGCCAAATCCTGCATAATCTCCGTCCAGAAATGTACTGTCTGCCTGAACAATAAAGAACTGCGAGCTTGCGCTGTCCGGATCACTGGCTCTTGCCATGGAAATAGTCCCTCTTGTGTGGGAAATATCATTGTCTACTCCATTGTTGCTGAACTCACCCTTAATATTCTCTTCAGATCCACCTGTTCCGTCTCCGTTGGGATCACCACCCTGGATCATGAATCCATCCATGATACGGTGGAATGTCAGTCCGTCATAAAAACCTTCCTGTGCAAGTTTCACGAAATTTGTCACTGTGATCGGTGCTGTATCTGCATCCAGTTCCACATCAATCGTACCGTAATCCTTTACTTCAATCTCTGCGTGATGAATTCCTGTCAGTTCTTTGGAAGTATCCAAAAGCACACTGGTTGTACTGCTGTCTGAAGAATCTTTATTTTCAGAATCTGTATCAGCAGAATCACTCTTTTCATCAGAACCATCAGAAAATCCGGCTTTTTCTGCCTCTTCTTCACTTGCTACATTATCACTGTCAGAAGAAGCAGCTTTTGTCTCCGTCTCTTCCTGAGAAGAAGTCTCCTCTTTCGCTGTTTCCTCTGTTTTTGTACTCTCTTCTGTTTTATCACTGCTGCCACATCCTGCCAGTAAACCTGCTGACATAGCTGTAACACAAAGTGCTGCCAGTAATTTTCTTTTCATTTTCCTTTACCTCCGAAATCATTTACAACAATCTGATTATAACCTATCTCAGA
>NZ_JBWJVP010000103.1:0-6979 GCF_056339915.1 Blautia sp. ZXY-1-B12
CAGGATTAAATGTGTTTAAATATACTCAAAGGAGTAAAAGGTTATGAACACATCAAATATCACAAATTATAAGCCAAAAGATTTTGCGGAACTGTTAGGCGTATCCGTTAAGACATTACAACGCTGGGACAGAGAAGGGATTCTAAAGGCAGACCGAACCCCAACTGATAGACGTTATTACACTTACGACCAATATCTTCAATTCAAAGGCATAAATACCGAAAATGATATGCGACAAGTGGTTATTTATACAAGAGTGTCTACAAGAAATCAAAAAGATGATTTACAAAATCAAGTCGCGTTTTTACGACAGTTTTGTAATGCTAAAGGAATTATTGTTGATCAATGTATTGAAGATTATGGAAGTGGTCTTAATTATAACCGTAAAGAATGGAATAAACTGTTAGATGCAGTAATGGAGGGAAAAATCAAAACCATAATAATCACCCATAAAGATAGATTTATCAGATTTGGTTATGATTGGTTTGAAAAATTCTGTATGAAGTTCAATACGACCATAGTGGCAGTCAATAATGAAGAACTATCACCACAAGAAGAACTTGTACAGGATATTGTTTCGATCCTTCATGTTTTCTCTTGCAGGCTGTATGGACTTCGTAAGTATAAAAAACAAATAGAGAGGGATGAGGAAATTGCGAAAGAGCTTCAAGACGGAAATAAACCCGTCAGAGGAACAGAAGATCAAGATCCGTAAGACAATAGGAACTTGCAGGTTTATCTACAACTTCTATCTTGCTCATAATAAAGAACTTTATAATAATGGCGAAAAATTTATGAGCAGCAATAAGTTCAGAGTCTGGCTTAATAATGAATATCTTCCACAACATCCGGAGTATTCATGGATCAAGGAAGCTTATTCAAAAGCAGTAACGCAGGCAGTGAACAACGGACAGACCGCATTTACAAGATTTTTCAATCATGAAAGTGCCTTTCCTAATTTCAAAAAGAAAGGCAGATCTGATGTGAAGATGTATTTTGTAAAGAATAATCCAAAAGATTGTCGATGCGAAAGACATAGGATCAACATCCCGTCACTTGGCTGGGTTCGTATCAAAGAAAAAGGATATATCCCAACCACAAAAGATGGATATGTTATTAAAAGCGGTTCCGTTTCAATAAAAGCTGACAGATTTTATGTTTCCGTTCTTGTAGAGATCCCTGATAACAAAATAACTGATGATCCTAATGAGGGAATAGGCATTGATCTTGGATTAAAGGAATTCGCCATTGTTTCTAATGGTAAAACTTATAAGAACATTAACAGATCAGCAAGACTTAAAAAGCTTGAAAAACAACTTATTCGGAAACAGAGAAGTCTCTCGCGAAAATATGAAAATTTAAAGAAAGGAGAGTCCACTCAAAGAGCAAATTTACAAAAACAAAAGCGCAAGGTACAGAAACTTCATCATAAGATAGATAATATCCGCACTGATTACATTAACAAAACAATCGCTGAGATAGTAAAAACCAAACCATCTTATATAACGATTGAAGACTTAAATGTAAAAGGCATGATGAAAAACAGACATCTTTCAAAAGCAGTTGCATCACAGAAGTTTTATGAATTTAGAACAAAACTTCAAGCCAAATGCAGGGAAAAAGGAATTGAACTTCGAGTAGTAGATAGATGGTATCCATCGTCTAAAACCTGTCACTGTTGCGGTGCTGTCAAGAAAGATTTAAAACTTTCAGATAGGATCTTTAAATGCAGTTGTGGTTATGTCGAAGATAGGGATTTCAATGCTGCTTTAAATCTGAGAGATGTCACGACTTACGAAATTGCATAACGAAACGCAAACGTGAGTATGTACCGAAGGCTATTTCGGGAATTTACGACTATGGAGTGTACAAGAACCTGTGAGTAGATATGATCTCGTTCAATCCAAAGCATACACGATGAAGTAGTAAGTAGAACTCGTGAGAGTCTACATTATCTCGATGTGCGTATATTTGCACACGCTTTGAGTGGCAGGAAATGCCTTATGATAAGAAAACAACTCTTAATCGGAATACTGGCAGCTATGACTGTCGCGCTGCCAGCTGTCGGCATATATGCCGGTTCCGCAGAAGCCAGTGAAATCCAAAGCAGCAATGAAGACACGGTGTCCGGTAATAAAGGAGCCAGTATCGACAAAGCCGTGACATTACAGAATTCCGTAAAAATGACAGACCAAATCTCTGCGGCAGTCAATGGAGAAAATATTATGTTCAGTCCCACAAGCCTTAATTTTGCGCTGGGCATGATCGCAGAAGGTGCAGAAGGAGAGACAAAAGAAGTTCTATGTAATTACCTGGGAACCGATGATTTTGCATCTTATGCAAAGGAATATCTGAACAAGATTAAAGAATATAATACTGAAGATGAGAGTTACGGATATAAGTCAAAATTAAAGATTGCAGATGCAGTCTGGGTGGATAATAATCTGACATTACAGGAAGAATTTAAAAATTCAGTAACGAACGGTTTTGGGGCGGAAGTGGAAAATGTAGATTTTTCCGCTGCAGAGAAAACATGCGGTATCATTAATTCCTGGTGTGACAAAAATACGGAAGGGCTGATCCCGAAAATCATAACCCCGGATCTGATCAATGATACTACCGGACTGTGCTTAACTAATTCACTATATTTTGAGTCCGGATGGAGTGGAGAACCCTGGAATGTTTCTGATACAGAAGAGAAGTTTGGAAACAATGAAAAGACAAAATACATGACCTGTGCCGGAGACAGGTATTATGAAAATGATAAGGCAACAGCATTTGACAGAGAGTATGCAAACGGACTGAGTTTTGTCGGAATCCTGCCTGTCGATGAAGGCGATTTTACACTTGAGGATCTGGATATTGGTGGACTCCTGAAATCTCAGCCAGAGTATGACGAAGTACAATGTAAGATGCCAAAACTTGATTTTGAGACTACCGCCATCCTAAATGACATACTCTCAAGCCTGGGGCTTGATAATATATTTTCCAGCAACGCTGATTTCTCCGGTATTGCAGACAAAAATGTAAATGTAGATACGATACTGCAGAAAACAAAACTGGAACTGGATGAAAACGGCACGAAAGCAGCAGCGGTGACAGCAGTTATCATGGAATGTATGTCAGCTGTAGAGGAGAAAGAACCAGTTATCAAAAATGTGGAACTCACTCGTCCTTTTGCCTTCCTGATCTATGACAGGAGCAATAACGAAATACTGTTTATGGGAAAAGTAATGACCGTTTCCTGATGAAAAGGGGATGCCATGCGTGGCATCCCTCTTCATGAATTATTTTTTTCTGTTCTCAAAATAAACAAAACGGTCAATTGCATCCAGAATATCTTTAAAAGTATCCCTTGGAGCCTCCTCTATATAGGATTTGAGGATTTCAGTTTCGTTTTTACGGAATCTTCCGTAAAAGATATCATATAAATTATGTCCGCGGAGACAGATACGGATTTCTTCCATATGTTCTCTGATATCTGTAGTATTTTTGAGAGCATGGCCGATCATTTCTGTGAGATGCTGACCGCTTTTTAATTTGTATAGATATTCATTCCACTTTTTCAACAGGATTTCGTAGAAATCATCCTCACTTTTTATCACTCCGATTTTTTCCATTATCTTCGGATCCAGGAAATAATTCTCAAAGGAATAATACTTCAGGATCAGAACATTTTCTCGAGTCACACGCGGTAGTCTGTCCATATCCTCACGGTTACGAGCCTCATAATACCTGCACAGGGAAGAAGCCAGTTCTTCTGCATCTTTACCATCCCCATCCCGGATCATCAGGAAATTATCACGCAGATATGTCTAATATTGTGGTTTTATCACAATAACAAATATGATGTGAATCATGAAGTACACGGTATTCCCTTGGTGTACATCCATAACACTCCATAAAATATTTGGAAAAATAACTCAGGTGATTAAATCCACACAGCATGGCAATTTCCGTAATACTTTTCCGGGTGGTACACAGAAGCTGACAGCTGATTTTCAACCTGTATGCATTCAGAAAGTCAACCGGTGACTGTTGCATATAATGCTTAAAAATCTGGCAGCACTTACTAGGAAACGACTTCTGAGGAATCCGGCATAAGCTCTGTTCTGATTAAATCCAAAAAGCTCACCTCGTGTACGATTTTTATAAAAATCAAAGACTATTCTGATAGATTTCCATATATGAGAATACTATAATTATAGCATCTGCAAAAGTAAAAAATCAATCGGAAACAATGTAGTGATTGGCGCAGGAAGTGTGGTATCCAAAGATATCCCTGATAATATGATCGCAGCTGCCCTGGAAAGTAAACTGATCGTGACTACGCTGAAATAAATTATAAAGGGATGGTGAAGGAGGATGTTTAGTAACATATAGTCAACATGATAGAATAAATGTTTATACTCTATCTTGCATCTTCTATTTATTCATGTTAAAATCTTAAGATGTCAAAAATACAATATATATGAGATAAAAAACAGCAGTGAGCTGTTATGAAGATAGGAGATAACAATTAAATGGCAATGAGTCCGATGATGCAGGAATACTGCAAGACAAAGGAACAATATAAAGACTGCATTTTATTCTACCGTCTGGGAGATTTTTATGAAATGTTTTTTGATGATGCATTACTTGTCACCAGGGAACTGGAGATTACCCTTACAGGAAAAGACTGCGGATTAGAGGAGAGGGCACCCATGTGTGGTGTCCCTTATCATGCTGCGGAGACTTATATCAATCGTCTGATCGAGAGAGGACATAAGGTAGCAATCTGTGAGCAGGTAGAGGATCCTAAAAAAGCCAAAGGACTGGTAAAGCGTGAGGTTGTAAGGATCGTAACCCCAGGAACCACACTGGATGCTGCTGCTCTTGATGAGACAAAGAATAATTACCTGATGTCTATTGTGTCTATGGAAGAACATTTCGGATGCGCTATTGCAGACATTACAACAGGTGACTGTTTCCTTACAGAGGTGGACAAACCTCAGAAACTTCTTGATGAGATCAATAAATTTGTTCCTGCAGAGATTATCTGTAATGATTCTTTTTATATGTCTAATATAGATACAGATGACTTGCAGAACCGTCTTGGGATCTGTGTTTTTTCATTGGATTCCTGGTATTTCGATGACGAGTTGTGCCGCCGCACACTAAAAGATCATTTTCATGTAGGTTCTCTGGAGGGATTGGGCGTTGGTGATTATGACTGCGGGATCATTGCTGGCAGGAGCTCTTTTCTTATATCTAAAAGAAACCCAGAAGACAGCCTTGTCCCATATGACAACTATCCGTCCCTATGCAGCAGAGAAATATATGCTTATCGACAGTTCCAGCCGCAGAAATCTGGAACTTGTGGAAACCCTGAGAGAGAAACAGAAAAGAGGTTCTCTTCTCTGGGTACTGGATAAGACAAAAACAGCAATGGGAGCCAGAACTCTCCGCAGTTATGTGGAACAGCCACTGATCGACAGAGATGAGATTGAACAACGTCTGGAAGCACTGGAAGAGTTAAATAAAAACGGAATGCTCCGGGATGAGATCAGGGAATATCTGGGACCTGTTTATGACCTGGAACGACTGATCAGCCGTATCAGTTATAAATCTGCGAATCCAAGAGATCTGATCGCATTTGCTTCTTCGCTGGAAATGCTTCCTTATATAAAACAGGTTTTAAAAGAATTTAAAACACCTCTGCTTCAGAAAATCTATGAGGATATGGATTCGCTGGAGGATGTGACAGATCTGATCAAACGTGCCATCGTGGAAGATCCGCCTCTTGCACAGAAGGATGGAGGCATTATTAAAGAGGGCTATAATGAAGATGTAGATAAATTCCGCCGTTCCAGGACAGATGGTAAGAAATGGCTTTCAGAACTGGAGGCCAAAGAGCGGGAGCGTACAGGCATCAAAACAATGAAGATCAAATATAATCGCGTATTTGGTTATTCACTGGAGATCACCAATACTTTTAAAGATCTGGTGCCGGATAATTATATCCGTAAACAGACGCTTACCAATGCAGAGCGATACATTACCCAGGAGTTAAAAGAACTGGAAGACCTGATCCTTGGGGCAGAGGATAAGCTGTATGCTCTGGAATATGAACTGTTCTGTGATGTGAGAGATGCAGTCGGGAAAGAAGTTATGCGGATCCAGAAGACTGCCAAGGCAGTGGCTGCACTGGATGTGTTTGCTTCTCTTGCACTGGTTGCGGAAAGAAATCATTTTGTACGTCCGAAGACAAATACAACAGGTGTGATAGATATTAAAAACGGCCGTCATCCTGTTGTGGAACAGATGATAGAGAACGATATGTTTATTGCGAATGATACATATCTGGATAACCATAAGAAAAGGGTATCCATTATCACAGGTCCGAACATGGCAGGTAAGTCTACCTACATGAGACAGACTGCCCTGATCGTACTGATGGCACAGATCGGAAGCTTTGTCCCTGCTGAAAAAGCAAACATTGGAATTGTTGACAGGATTTTCACCCGTGTGGGTGCCTCTGATGATCTGGCAAGTGGTCAGAGTACCTTTATGGTAGAGATGACAGAGGTTGCCAATATTTTGAGGAATGCAACTGCAAGAAGCCTTCTGATTCTTGACGAGATCGGACGTGGCACCAGTACATTTGACGGTCTTGCCATTGCCTGGGCTGTGATCGAGCATATCAGCAATACAAAGCTTTGTGGTGCAAAGACATTATTTGCCACCCATTATCATGAGCTTACTGAACTGGAGGGTAAAATTCCGGGAGTTAATAACTACTGTATTGCTGTCAAGGAAAAAGGGGACGATATTGTATTTCTGCGTAAGATCGTTCAGGGCGGCGCAGACAAAAGTTATGGTATCCAGGTTGCCAAGCTTGCCGGTGTTCCGGATTCTGTGATCCAGAGAGCAAAGGAACTGGTGGAGGAACTAAGTGATGCGGATATTACGGCAGCAGTAAAAGACCTGACATCTGCGA
>NZ_JBWJVP010000104.1:0-2653 GCF_056339915.1 Blautia sp. ZXY-1-B12
CTCTGATTCCCGTAGTTTCATTTTATGCCCTGTATATATCGCCATTGCTCAGTACATAGCATAGAGCTTAACGCAAAGTATTTGTGGCTTGATTTTAACCCTTTATGTCCAGTGTAAAAAGTACCAATCATTGTGATCAATGCTCCTACTGACCAATATTTATGTGCTTTCATATAATTCCTCCGTCTTTTATCTTCGGTGTTTTTAATTGTAATTATACTATACAATAATCAGATGTCAATTTGATAATGAAACAATCAGGGCAGCCGGGGCTTTGACAGTTACATCGATTATAAAGTCCATTAATCCCGCATAAACTCTAGGTTTTCTTTGTCAATCAATTTGTTTTGATTTATAGTAATGTCGAAAGTAGTTGAATTATTTTAAATCAGATAGTATTATTTTTTATAGAATCTTATCTATTACTGAAGTAACGAGAATGCGACGCGCAGTTATTCAAACACTTTGAATACATCAAATCCCGGATCATCTCTCTGGTATATTATCTTCTGTTTTTCATTTATTATAGTTAATTGCCCCGAACTTGCATTGTAATCAATCGAATTCATGCCACTGTTCGATTTGAAGAAATCGATCTTTTCCTGCATGACCTTGATAAGATTCTGTGAATAAATCTGGTTCGGTAAGGATTTATCACTAACCTCATACAGACGGTCAAAGGAAAGATTCTGACACACCCCTTTCAATGTGTGCGCACTGCGGAAAGCATCTTCATAATTTTTATTTTCCAATGTCTGTTTTAACTGTAGATAACTCTGGTCTTCAAGGAACTTTAATGTAAATCTCTGAATCAGTGCTTCGCTGTGAAGGCGTCCCAAAACAGCCTCATAGTTTCCTCCGATAGCTTTATAGCACTCCTGCATTGTCATCTTTTAGCCCTCCTGTCAATCGTATTCCACTAATTCATGAACCTCTGCTAATCATTATGAACATACCTTAAAATCGTTTTTATAACTTCCTCAATCACAATCGGCTTTGACAAATGTGCATTCATTCCTGCATCCAACGATGCCTGAACATCTTCAGCAAATGAATTGGCTGTCATTGCTATAATAGGAATGTTTTTTCCATCCGGTCTGTCATTCATCGCCCTGATTGCTTTTGCCGCTTCATAACCGTTCATTTCAGGCATCATGATATCCATCAGGATTACATCAAATGTGCCTTCCGGATGATTTCTGAAAATCTCAACAGCATTCTTTCCATCTACAGCTCTTTCTACATTCATTCCAAACTCTTCCAGCTGCACGGTCGTAATTTCTGCATTCAGCTCATTATCCTCTGCAAGAAGAACTTTCACACCTGTAAGATTTACCTTTTCAGAAAAACCTATGTCTGACTTATTACATTCCTTATCAGTAATTTCCAGAGGAATATCCACAGTAAAAGTGGTTCCCTCATGCTTTTTGCTTTGCACGGAAATGGTTCCACCCATCATATCTACATACTTCTTTACGATAGCCATCCCCAGTCCAGCTCCATGGTACTGCGTTCTCACATCGGAATCTTCCTGTGCAAATTCCTCAAAAACTTCTTTTGTAAATTCCTCACTCATGCCAATACCAGTATCCGAAATGCGGTAATGCATATTTATATATCCATCCCCGCCCTTTTCCTGACACCGGGCTTCAAATGTAATCGTCTCTCCATCCGGAGTGAACTTCACGGCATTGCTCAGAATATTTACCAGCACATCTCGCAGACGTACAGAATCCACAAGTACATTGGGGATCTTTGCTTCTTCACGCTGGATCTTAAAGCTGATATCCCTGTTCGTAAGAAAGCCTTTTGTAATATCCAGTGCAAAATCTGTGATACTTTTCAAATCTGTCGGTACCGGATTGTATTTCACTTTTCCACTTTCCACGCGAGTCAGATCTAATACATCATTGATCAGCGACAGTAAATGCTCTGAACTTTCATCAATCTTTTCCAGACAATTTTTCACTTCGTCTGACGGATTATTTTTCATTGCAATACCGGTGAATCCCATGATTGCATTCATCGGTGTTCTCATATCATGGGACATATGTGACAGAAATGCTGTTTTTGCCTTGTTTGCAGCCTGCGCATGCTCTGCCAGTTCCGCCATTTCCTCAGCCGTCTCCTGGGCTGCCTTCTGAGCTTTTTTTCTTGCACTGAGACGCATTGCTATCATAGCCATAGTAGTCAGCAGCCATCCGAAAATAAGAAGAACCCAAACAGTAGCAACAGGATGCAGACGGATCCAGTCAACAAATGTCAGCTCTGCTGCTTTGTATGTGGTATACCGTGCTGCTAGATCTTCGACAAGATTTTGGGGCATGGCATACATTGCTTTCGTCAGAATACCAGCCAGCGCATGGTTCTCTGTTGACGAAACTACCATGCGGTAGGTGAATGTAGGCTGTTCCAGCAG
The DNA here is from genome assembly GCF_056339915.1 of Blautia sp. ZXY-1-B12. NCBI lineage: Bacteria > Bacillati > Bacillota > Clostridia > Lachnospirales > Lachnospiraceae > Blautia > Blautia sp. ZXY-1-B12. The sequence continues at coordinate 2,420 of NZ_JBWJVP010000104.1, forward strand.
CGTATATGTCATGGTGCCCGTAGTGTCACTATTCACAAACGCCTGTGCCATGTAATAGTAGACGAAGGCAGCATCGGCTTTACCCTTACGGACAGCTTCCATCATTTCCTGCCGAGTACTGCACATCAGCTTTTCTGCACCGGGTGCCATTGCATCTGCAATTGAATTTGATGCTGTTGAAGCGGCGCACGAAAAACGCGAAAGCGTTTCACGATAAATGCGAAAACGCCTATC
>NZ_JBWJVP010000105.1:0-2353 GCF_056339915.1 Blautia sp. ZXY-1-B12
GCGAGGACATCATTGAAAGACCGCTTGGTGATCTGGATGGTTTTGTAGAACATCTGGAAGAATACAAGATTGCAGGAAAGATATATGCAGCAAACGTGATGGATGCCGGATTAGTCAGAAATCAAAGTGTTTTCAAAAAAGCCTATGATCCTGGGATATTCCGTTCAAAATGCTGAGAAATTGAGAGTTGGCGAATAAAGCTTATAAAAAACAAAGGGATAATTATAGATGTCATAAAAGCAAAAAAATTCAAGTAGTTATTTTTGCCCCGGAATCCGTTAGCTGGCAGTAGATAAGCAAATTAGTTTCTTATCACTGTTAAGCCAAGGATTCCGGGGGATTTTTTGTTTTCTACGTTCCCTTGTTATTTATGCTGCTGACACACCATTTTCACCTGTGCGTGTCCTGTTTTCTACGCCGGAACGGCGGATTCCTGCAAAGATGGAGCCTGCAATATTATGCCATACACTGAAAATAGCACCTGGAAGAGTTGCCAGTGGATTGGCTACAAAGTTAGCTGCTGCCAGAGAAACTGCCAGTCCGCTGTTTTGCATGCCCACTTCAATAGCTATAGCTGTTGCCCGTGTATATTCTACATGGAAAATTTTTGCTGCAAGGAGCCCAAGCATCATACCACAGAAATTGTGGATCGCAACAACGCCAAGGACCAGAACTCCGCAGCTTAAGATTTTCTCTGCATTAATTGCCACGATTCCGCCAATGATCATAACAATGGCTACAACAGAGATCAATGGCATAACATCTGAAACTTTATCTACATGATCTCCTGCAAGTGTACGGAGAAGGATTCCAAGAAGTACAGGAACCAGAATTACTTTTACAACAGAAAGTACCATTGCCCAGAAGGATACTTCCACCCAGGCACCTGCCAGAATGTACACAAGAAATGGAGTCATAACAGGAGCAGCCAGAGTGGAAACGATGGTCATTCCTACTGAAAGTGCAACATCACCGCCTGCAATATAGGTGATCACATTGCTGGCTGTTCCACCAGGACAGCATCCCACAAGAATCACACCCAGAGCCAGATCTGCGGGAAGATTCATAACTTTACACAATACCCAGGCTACGACTGGCATGATCGTATACTGTGCAACTGCGCCAATGATCACTTCCTTTGGTCTGGAAAAAATTGCCCGGAAGTCTTCCAGACGTATGGTCAGTCCCATACCAAACATGATCACGCCCAGAAAAACAGATGTATAATTTGTCATCCATGCAAATCCATCCCTCCAGAAAAAGGCAAGGCATGAAAAGGCAATGATGATGATTCCAATATATCTGGATGCAAAACTGCTGATTTTTCCTATTTTCTTTAAAATATTTTCCATATATTATACCTCGTAGCTGAAGTTATCGATCAGTCTTGTTTTGCCAATATAGACAGCCATTGCTACGAGAACATTATGATCAGCTTTTTCCACAGGCTGCATGGTAAGTGCATCTACCATGGAAACGTAATCGATTTTTGCCAGAGGCTCTGCCTCGATCACTGCACGCATTTTGCCGAGAAGTTCTTCTGCGGAAATGCCTGCGTGAATGATTTCCTGTCCGAGTTTTACGGATCTGGACAGACAGAGAGCAGCCTTTCTCTCTTCATCGCTTAAATATGTATTTCTGGAGGATTTTGCCAGTCCGTCCTCTTCACGGACAATCGGGCAGCCTACGATTTCTATATCAAAATTCAGATCCTGGACCATTTTGCGGATGATGGCCAGCTGCTGAGCATCCTTCTGTCCGAAATATGCTCTGTCCGGGGCTACAATATGGAACAGCTTGGTTACAACTGTGCACACACCTTTGAAATGGATAGGACGTGTTTTTCCACAAAGTGTCTCAGATAATGTATCGATACTTACAAATGCATGGGGATCATGATACATTTCAGAAGGTTCAGGGCAGAAGATCAGGTCTGTGCCAAGACTTTCACAGAGTTTGCTGTCGCGTTCGAAATCTCTTGGATATGCCTCAAGATCCTCTGTCGGACCAAACTGTGTTGGATTGACAAAGTCAGACACAACTACAATGTCGTTCTGTTCTCTGCATTTTTTGATCAGACTTGCATGTCCCTCATGAAGAAATCCCATTGTTGGAACAAGACCTATAGTTTTACCTTCTTTTTTCCATGCTTTGATCTGTTTTCTTGTTTCTTCTACTGTTTTTGTTACCTGCATTGTTATCTCCTCTTTCTCGGTCAATGGACCGGTATCATAGATTTTGAGATAGCCTCTTTTCTGAATTCACTTTCATCTTATGATAGCCTCTAATCTGATATCAACGTTTTCAGGCCATGTCTTTCAGCAGACCATGTTTCTCATAATTGGTCACTCTG